>NZ_JBEOVG010000135.1:0-18439 GCF_040295345.1 Actinosynnema sp. NPDC002837 | reverse complement strand
GGGTGGGGGGGGGGGTGGGGGTGGGCGTGGGTGGCCCGGGAATGACGAAAGCGGGCCGCCGGTGGTGGTCGGGGCCCGCTTTCGGTGGTTCAGGGTTGGTTAGTCGCGAGGGGTCTTGCGTTGGCCCTTGGCCTGGGCGCGGGCGGCGGCGCGGCGTTCTTTGCGGGTGCCGCCCGGCTGGGGGCCGGACTGGGCGGGGTTGCCGGTCGTTTCGGCGTCGCCGCTCTCGGACGGGCCCGTGTAGGTCAGGCCCTGCTGGGCCCGGCCGTCCAGGCCCTTGCCGCGCAGCGCGGGCGGGATGGCGCTGCCGCTCTGGAGTTGCGCCAGGGCCGGGCCCGCGGGGGCCTGGTTGGCGTCCGCCTGCTGCTGGGCGGCGGCAGCGGCGGCGGCGCGGGCCCTGGCCCGGCTGCCGGCCAGCGGGCCGCCGTTGGCGATGGAGACCTGGACCGGCGGCTCGGCGGCCGGCTCCGGCTCGGCAGCCTCGACCTGGAGGTTGAAGAGGAAGCCGACGGTCTCCTCCTTCAGCGCCTCGAGCATGCCGTTGAACATGTCGAAGCCCTCCCGCTGGTACTCGATCAGCGGGTCGCGCTGGGCCATCGCCCGCAGGCCGATGCCCTCCTTCAGGTAGTCCATCTCGTACAGGTGCTCGCGCCACTTGCGGTCCAGGACGGAGAGCAGGACGCGGCGCTCCAGCTCACGCATGGCGCCCGGCCCGACCCGGCCGTCGATGTCCGCCTCACGCGCCTCGTACGCCGCCAGGGCGTCGGCCTGGAGCTTCGCCTTCAACGACTCGCGGGTGACGTCCTCGTCACCCTCGAGCACCTTCTTGGCGTCGAGCGTGATCGGGTACAGCGTCTTGAGCGCCGTCCACAGCTGGTCGAGGTCCCAGTCCTCGGCGTAGCCGTCGGCCGTCGCGCCGTCGACGTACGCGCCGACCACACTGGTGATCATGTGCTCGACCTGTTCGCGCAGGTCCTCGCCGTCGAGCACGCGGCGGCGCTCGGCGTAGATCACCTTGCGCTGCTCGTTCATGACCTCGTCGTACTTGAGGACGTTCTTGCGGATCTCGAAGTTCTGCTGCTCGACCTGCGTCTGCGCGCTGCGGATGGCCCGGGTGACCATCTTGTGCTCGATCGGCACGTCGTCCGGCACCTTCAGCCGGGTCATGACCGTCTCGACCATCGCCGCGTTGAAGCGGCGCATCAGCTCGTCCTTCAACGACAGGTAGAACCGCGACTCGCCGGGGTCGCCCTGACGGCCGGAACGACCGCGCAGCTGGTTGTCGATGCGCCGCGACTCGTGCCGCTCGGTGCCGAGCACGTACAGGCCGCCGGCCGCGCGGACCTCCTCGGACTCGGCCTTGACCTCGGCGGTGACCTCCTCGATCAGCTTCGCCCAGGCGGCCTCGTACTCCTCCGGGTTCTCCACCGGGTCGAGGCCGCGCTCGCGCAGCTCGTGGTCGGCGATGATGTCCGGGTTGCCGCCCAGCACGATGTCGGTGCCTCGACCGGCCATGTTGGTGGCCACCGTGACGGCGCCCTTGCGGCCCGCCTTCGCGATGATCAGCGCCTCGCGGTCGTGGTGCTTCGCGTTGAGCACCTCGTGCGGGATGCCCCGCCTGACCAGCAGCTTCGACAGGTACTCCGAGCGCTCGACGCTCGTCGTGCCGACCAGCACCGGCTGGCCCTTCTCGTGCCGCTCGGCGATGTCGTCGGCGACCGCGTCGAACTTGGCCTCCTCGGTCTTGTAGACGAGGTCGGCCTGGTCGGAGCGCTGCATCGGGCGGTTCGTCGGGATGGGCACGACGCCGAGCTTGTAGGTCTGGTGGAACTCGGCCGCCTCGGTCTCGGCGGTACCGGTCATGCCGCCCAGCTTCTCGTACAGGCGGAAGTAGTTCTGGAGGGTGATCGTGGCGAGCGTCTGGTTCTCCGCCTTGATCTCGACGCCTTCCTTGGCCTCGATCGCCTGGTGCATGCCCTCGTTGTAACGGCGACCGGACAGCACGCGGCCGGTGAACTCGTCGACGATCATGACCTCGCCATTGCGGACGATGTAGTCCTTGTCCTTGGCGAAGAGCTCCTTGGCCTTGATCGCGTTCTGGAAGTAGCCGACCAGCGGGGTGTTGGTCGAGTCGTACAGGTTGTCGATGCCCAGCTGGTCCTCGACGTACTGCACGCCCGCCTCGGTGACGCCGATCGTGCGCTTGCGCTCGTCCACCTCGTAGTGGGTGTCGCGGCGCATCTTGGTGGCCAGCCGCGCGAACTCGACGTACCAGCGCGAGGACTGGTCGGCCGGGCCGGAGATGATCAGCGGCGTGCGGGCCTCGTCGATCAGGATCGAGTCGACCTCGTCGACCAGCGCGAAGAAGTGGCCGCGCTGGACCATCTCGTCACGGCTCCAGGCCATGTTGTCGCGCAGGTAGTCGAAGCCGAACTCGTTGTTCGTGCCGTAGGTGATGTCGGCGTTGTAGGCGACCCGGCGCTGCTCGGGCGTCATCTCCGACAGGATCGCGCCGACGGTCAGGCCGAGGAAGCGGTGGATGCGGCCCATCCACTCCGCGTCGCGCTTGGCCAGGTAGTCGTTGGTCGTGACGACGTGCACGCCCTCGCCCGCGATCGCGTTGAGGTACGCGGGCAGCACGGACGTCAGCGTCTTGCCCTCACCGGTGCGCATCTCGGCGATCTGACCGAGGTGCAGCGCCGCGCCGCCCATGAGCTGGACGTCGAAGTGACGCTGGCCCAGGGTGCGCTTGGCGCCCTCGCGGACGACCGCGAAGGCCTCCGGCAGCAGGTCGTCCAGGGTCCAGCCGTCGGCGTAGCGCTTGCGGAACTCCTCGGTCTTCGCGCGCAGCTCCGCATCGGAGAGGTCGACGACGTCGTCTTCGAGGTTGTTGATGTGCGCTGCGATGTTGCGCAGGCGCTTGAGCATCTTGCCCTCGCCAGCGCGGAGCAGTCGGGACAGCACCATCCGGGTCGACCTCATTACCTCATCGCGACGCGCCCGGGGGGACGGGCGCCTTCCACCGGGGCTCACCACGGCCATGGCGAGCCTTCACCACCGACCATCGTAGGCAAGTCGTGAAGGTGTGTGCACAGACACAGGTAGGAACCCCTCTCGGAGGACCTCGCGAGGCGCTCCGCGGGCGCCCGACCGACCGACTCGGGGCCGTCCTGGATCGCGTTCCGTGACGAGGACCGCTCGGCCACCACCCGGACGGACGCAAAGCGGTCGGTCTCCCCCGGGCTCACGCGCCGAAAGCAGGCCATCGACCGGCTTTAGAGACAAATCCCACGCCACCGGGCCGGCCGGACTTCGACGGACGCCCGCCTGCTCCGAGGTGACCGGTTCGCGAACTCACACCTGTCGTCCGTGACACATTTTCCGACGATCACGGTTTCGATCACCGAAATGCGGCGCGCACGACGGCCCCCGGCGCGCAGAAGACGCCGGGGGCCGCGCGAAGTCGAGTGAGGGGACCGTGGTCAGGTGGCGCTCAGGCCAACCTGATCACGCCGTAGTCGAACCCCTTCCGGCGGTAGACGACGCTCGGACGGCCGCTGTCGGCGTCGGAGAACAGGTAGAAGTCGTGGCCGACCAGTTCCATCTCGTAGAGGGCCTGGTCGACGGTCATCGGCTTGGCCGTGTGCTCTTTCTCGCGCACGATCTGGCCGGGCAGGTTGTCCTCGACACCGTCTTCCCAGCGCTGCGCGGGCACTTCCGCCATGCCCTCGCGCGCGCGTTCCGGTTCGGCTGCTTCCAGCACGGCGGTGTGGCCGAGCCACATGCCCTGTGCCTGACCGCCGTCGCTGTCGGTGCGCAGCGGCAGGGACTCCCCGAGTCCGCTGGTCGCCTCGGCGACCGATGCCGGGGCACGTCGCCCGTGGTGCACGCGCCTGCGGTCATGCGAGCGCCGCAACCGGTTCTCGAGCTTGCTCACCGCGGAGTCCAGGGCGGCGTAGAAGTCGCCCGCACATGCTTCGGAACGAACCACCGGACCGCGTCCCTTGCCGGTGATCTCGACGCGCTGGCAGTTCTTCGACTGCCTGCGGTTCGGCTCGTGGAAAAGCTCCACGTCGAAGCGGATGACCTTGCGGTCGTAACGCTCAAGCCTGGCCAGCTTTTCGGCGACGTGAACCCTGTAGTGATCGGGCACCTCGACGTTGCGGCCCTTAACGACGATGTCCATACACGACCTCCCTCGCTTTGCTGCGAGCAATGGCTTTGGATCGCTTGGGCGCCGGATTCGCGATCATGTTCGCGGACTATGTCGCTGAGGGTGGCCCCTCAGCGCCCCACCGGCGCCAGGGTCATGGGCTGTTCGCCTCCTCCCCGCGTGCCGGGAACGCTGATAGCGGTGCACGTTAGCCCGGTATTCGCCGCTGCGACAGCCCCTGGGGCGGGGGAACTCCAAGATTTTCTTGTCGTGACGCAGAGCGACGAAAAACCGCTGTCGGCAGCGCGCCACGCGGGCGCGCTCCAACGCCACACCGACGACCGCTCACCCGAACGGCCGAGACCGGCACAGGCACCCGTCGGCAGAGTGGTTACGTCGAACGGCCTCTGCGCGGGCGTCATAACCGGCCAACGGCCGAGCGTCCCGGGAGGTTCCCGGCTGGATTCACCCGTGTGGGTGGGTTCCGCGTGCGGTGGTCAGCGTGAGGACAGCGGGTACCCGCAATCCGGCCGCTTTCAACACCGAAACGCACGCGCGCGCCGTCGATCCGGTCGTCACGACGTCATCCAGCAGGACGACCGATGTGCCCGGTGGTGGCAGGCGATCCAGGACGAGCCGGACGCGTCCCGCGAGATTCGCCTCTCGCGAGGCCGCGTCGAGCCGCACGGAATCGCGGACGCCTCTCGTGAACGCGAGCGCGGGCGCCGTGGAAAAGCCGGACGCACGTGCCATTCTCAGCACGTGGGAACCGCCGCGGGCACGGGCGGCCGACGCGCGCGACGGCGCCGGGACGAGCCACGGCGCGGGCCCGACACCGGGCAGCCCGGGCACGGCGGCGGCCACCAGGGCGCCGAACACGGCCGCCAGCTCACGGCGCCCGCGCTCCTTGAACGCGAGCACCAGCTCACGCGCCGCGCCCGCGTACGCGGCGAGGGCGAACACCGGCGGGCCGGCGCCGGGCACGCGCTTCGGCATCCCGAAGAGGGCCAGGCAGCGGGCGCAGAGCCGCACGCCCCACAGACCGCAGCCGGGACAGCGGGGCGGGAACAACAGGTTGATCAGCACGGTCGCCACGGTGCCGGCGACCACCGACAATCCAGGCCCCTCCGCCGAGGTGCGCGACGTTCTCGATCGGGTGAAGATGGATCCACGCCCACCGTGACGCTCGCGTCAGGCGGCCGAGGGGCCGCCCGCGGAGCTGCGGCCGTCGAACACCGCTCAGCCCGGGTAGAAGGCCTGGGTGCCCGGCTCCACCTTCGTCGTCGACGCACGCCACACGTCACCCACGTCGTTCGCGCTCCACAGCCCGCTCTGGTCCACCGCCAGCACGTTGCGACCGGGGGCTGCGGTGACGGACGCCACCGGCACGGTCAGGTTCGACGTGTTGTACCGCTCCACCCGCACCCCGTCGATGTTCACCTTCGCGATCGGCCAGGCGACCAGCGACGTGCTCACCACCAGCACGTCCTGCGCCAGCCAGTCCAGCCCCAACGCGCTGGCGCCCAGCTGGGACGGCTGCAGGTGGCGCGGCGACCGCAGCGACACCGCCGCGTCCTGACCGCGCACCACCGCCGCCACCACGAGCTTGCCGTCCACCACGGCCGCCACCCGCGTGCCGTCGCGCGAGAGCCGCAGGTCGGTGATGCGCCCCAGCTCGGCCAGCTCGGAGGCGTTGACCGCGTTCGCCGTCCACCCGCTGTCGGTCTTGATCACGCGCACCACGTTCGCGCCGTCGGCGACCGTCCACACCTCGATGCCCGGCTCGCCCTGGCGCCCGCTGAGCAGCCACGTCGGTCTGGTCATGGTCGACGCGCGCAGGTCGACCTCGGCCAACGGCTCCTGCACCGGCCCGACCCGCAGCCGCACGGCGTCGCCCGCCACCCGGTTCACCACGGCCAGCCGGCTGCCGTCCAGCGACTGCGCCGCACTCAGCACCTGGTAGTCGCCGGAGCCGGCGGGTCCGGGCACCGCGTCGCCGTTGATCTGCTTGACCCGCCCGTTGCCGACCAGCATCCCGTTGAGGCCCGCGTTCGGCGTGGCCAGCTCCTCACCGGTCTGCACGTCGGCGGGCCGCCACTCGAGCTGCTCGGAGCTGATCGGCTGGCCCTCGACCAGGACCCGGATCCGGCTGCTGGACACGCCCGCGAGCGACCTCACCACCTGGGCGATGATCTGCTTGCCGGTCTGCACCGTGATGTCGCCGACCTTGGTCAGGTCGACCTCCAGCGCGCCGTCGTCGGCCTCGGAGGTGTTCTTGCGCTGCGCGGCGCCGTTCGGGATGGCCGAGACCAGCGCGCCCCTCATACCCACCGCGGGCCCCTTGAGCAGCAGGCTCGTCACCCGGCTCGGGATCGACGTGGACGGCGCGATGACCACCCAGCGCGGGTCGGGCACGAGCACGCTGAAGTCCGGGCTGTAGAAGAACAGCGTGACCCGGCGGTAGTTCTGCTGGAACCCGCCCAGCGGCACGTAGACGCCGTCGGGGGGCGCGGAGATGCGCCACTGGTCCTCGGCGTCGCGCTCGATGCCGATCGGGGTGTCGAGGGGGCCGATGAGCTGGATGAACGAGTTGTCCTCCAGCTGCAACCGGCCGACGTTGCGCCCTTGCAGCAGCACGGTGCGGTTCTTGTCGTCCGCCGTCACGCCCGGCGTCGGCACGGTGTTGAACGTGGTGTCGATGATCGTCGGCGTGCCCTTGGTGTTCCACGCCTTCTTCGCGTCCTCGGTCAGGTACGCCTTGGCCGCCGCGTAGTCGCCCTCGGGGTTGGCCGAGGCGTTGACGAACTCGCGGACCAGCGTCAACGGGTCGATGTCCTCGACCGGCTCGGGCGCGGCGGCCTGGGTGGCGTTGCCCGCCGACGGGTTCACCGCGATCGGGGACGTCTCGGTGGGGATCGCGGCGCAGCCGGCGGCCACGAGCACGGCCAGGAGCACCGCGAGGATCCTCACCGGACCTCCTCGCGTTCGCCGGTGACCGGTTGCGCGGGCTGCCACGTGATCTCCTCCTCGGTCAGCTCGACCTCCTCCACCGGCTCGGGCTCGCCCGGCTCCGGCTCGACCACGGGCGGCAGGTCGGGCGGTTCGAGCGGCAGCGGGCTGGACGTCAGCTCGTGGCCCAGCCGGCACGGGATGGTGAGCCGGAACACCGCGCCGTGGCCGCGTTCGCCCCACGCCTCCAGCCGACCGCCGTGCAGCCGCGCGTCCTCCAGGCTGATCGACAGGCCGAGGCCGGTGCCGCCGGTGCGGCGGTTGCGGGACGGGTCGGCGCGCCAGAACCGGTTGAACACCAGGTCGGCCTCGCCGGGGCGCAGGCCGACGCCGTGGTCCCGGACGGTCACCGCGACCGCCTCGCCGTCGCCGCGCAGCGTCAGCTCGACCGGCAGGCCCTCGCCGTGGTCGATGGCGTTGGCCAGCAGGTTGCGCAGGATCCGCTCGACCCGGCGGGAGTCCAGCTCGGCGGTGACCTCGTGGTCGGGCAGGTCCATCACGATCGTGGTGCCGCTGCTGTTGGCGATGGCGCGCACGGCGTCGTGGGCGCGCCTGGCCAGCACCCGGATGTCGACCAGCTCGGCGGCCAGCTCCTCGACGCCCGCGTCGAGCCTGCTGATCTCCAGCAGGTCGCCGAGCAGCGACTCGAACCGGTCCAGCTCGTCGACCAGCAGCTCGGTCGACCGGGCCAGGCCGCCGGGGAACTGCTCGCGCGAGGCGTGCAGCACGTCCGCGGCCATCCGCACGGTGGTCAACGGCGTGCGCAGCTCGTGGGAGACGTCGGAGGTGAACCGGCGTTGCAGCTGGCCGAACTCCTCCAGCTGGTGGATCTGGCGCTGGATGCTGGCGGCCATCTCGTTGTACGACTCGGCCAGCCGCGCCACGTCGTCCTCGCCGACCACGGGCATCCGCTGGTCGAGGCTGCCGTCGGCGAACCGCTCGGCGATCTCGGCGGCCTGCCGCACGGGTCGGACCACCTGCCGCGTGACCAGGTTCGCGATGAGCGCGAGCAGCAGGAGCAGCACCACGCCGCCGACCACGAGCGTGCTCTGCACGACGTCCGCGGTGGCCTGTTCGCTGGTCAGCGGGAACAGCAGGTACAGGTGCATGGCGCGGGCGGAGCTGTTCACCGGTTTGCCGACGACCAGCAGCGTGGTGGGTCCGGTCTCCCGCTCCACGGTGGTGATCTGGTAGCCGGCGCTGCCCCGTTCGAGCATCTTGAACAGCCCGTCCGGCACGTCCTCGTACTGGCCGACGGCGACCGGCAGGCCGTCGGAGCCGGTGCCGACGGGGTCGCGGAGCACCGGCTCGAACGCGCCCGCGCCGGAACTGGTCGGGTCGAGGTCGACCCCGGAAGTGTTGATCTTGTTCAGGGCGGTGGTGAACCGGGTCTTCACGCTGTCGGGGCCGGGGTTGAGGCCCGCCAGGTCGGGCTGGATCGCCGCCGCGCTCGCCTCGGCCTGCCGGACCGCCGCCTCGATCTTGGTCTCCAGCAGCTGGCCGGTGATCTGCACCTGGAGCACCATGCCCAGCACGAACACCACGGCCGACGACAGCGCGAGCGTGCTCACCACGACCCGCAGCTGCAACGAGCGCCGCCACAGCTCGCCGAACGTGATCGCCTGCCTGCGAGCGCGTTCGACCCCGCGGCGCACCTCGCGCACCACGGGGTCGAACCAACGCTCGGTCATCTCCAGCGCTTTCCGATCACGGAGGTCCGGCCTTGTACCCGACACCGCGCACGGTCAGCACCACCTCGGGGTGCTCCGGGTCGCGCTCGACCTTGGAGCGCAGCCGCTGCACGTGGACGTTCACCAGCCGGGTGTCCGCGGCGTGCCGGTAGCCCCACACCTGCTCCAGCAGCACCTCGCGGGTGAACACCTGGCGCGGCTTGCGGGCCAGCGCCACGAGCAGGTCGAACTCCAGCGGCGTGAGCTGGATCGGCTTGCCCTCGCGCAGCACCTCGTGGCCGGGCACGTCGATGGTCAGGTCGCCGATCTGGAGCACCTCGGCGGGCTCCGCCTCGGTGCGGCGCAGGCGGGCGCGGATGCGCGCCACCAGCTCCTTCGGCTTGAACGGCTTGACCACGTAGTCGTCCGCGCCCGACTCCAGGCCGAGCACCACGTCCACCGTGTCACTCTTCGCGGTCAGCATCACGATCGGTACGCCCGACTCGGACCTGATCGCCTTGCAGACGTCGATGCCGTTCATGCCGGGCAGCATCAGGTCCAGCAGGACCAGGTCGGGCTTCAGCTCGCGCAGCGCGGGCAGCGCGCGGGCGCCGTCGGCCACCACAGCGGTGTCGAAGCCCTCGCCCCGCAGCACGATGGTCAGCATCTCCGCCAGAGCGGGGTCGTCGTCCACGACGAGCACGCGTGCCTTCATACTCAACATCGTCCCACTAGTGGCCGGGAGTCCACGCACCGCCCAGCGGTCATCGCTGCTGGTCGTCGTGCGCGTCCACTCCGTAGCCAGTCTCTGCCGCCGATCCACGTGCCCACCTCGTCCCGCCGAAACGCGAATCCTCTGCGACTCATCGGCGGAGTGGTGACGTTTTGTTACTTTGTAACACTAATGGGTGAACCACCGATCGAGGATCTCCTCGACGCGCAGGTCAACGGTGCCGTCCAGCACTTCCCACGGCGACAGCCACGCGGCCGCGGCCAACCCGTCGTACACGGCGGCGCAGCGCGCTTGCAGCCCACCGTCCGATTCGTACAGGTCCCGCCCCCGGGCCTCTTCCACCTCGCGGTTGGCCGCGCGGTCCGCCGCGACGCCCGCCGGCACGCGCAAGAGCAGGTGCAGATCCGGGATCGGCAACCCGAAGCGATCCACCTCCAGCGACCGGAGCCACTCGACGAACTCCCCGTCCGCGCCCTGGTGCAGCCGGGCCGCGCCGTAGGCCGCGTTGGACGCCACGTACCGGTCGAGCAGCACGACGTCGTACTGGTCGAGGTCGGCCCGGATCCGGTCGGCCGCCCCGCGCCGGTCCAGCGCGTAGAGGACCGACATGCCGTACACCGAATCCGTGAGGTCGCCCAGCCTGCCGTGCAACGCGTCGCGCACCAGATCGGCGTGCACGTCCTCGTCGTAACGCGGGAAGGCGCCCGTGGCGACCTTCGCGCCACGCGCGTCCAGCGCGTCGGTCAACGCCTTGGCCAGGGTGCGCTTGCCGGCGCCGTCCAAGCCCTCGATCACGACGAGTTTGCCCACGAGAACACCCTAAGGGGCACCGTCCGCTCACGATCGGCCGCATGACATCGCCCAGTCGGGTGATCGGAGATCCTTTGCGTCACCAGATTGAGTGACTACGGTGAAGCCCATTTCCGGTTGCGCGAAAGGGTGGTGCCGCGGTGACCGCGGATTCCGGGCACGCCAGACCGGTTGAGCAGCAGACCGCCCACCCGCCCGGGAGCCTGCCCGGCGGCCTCGCCGAAACCCTGCGGTACGGCCCGTTCCACCGCGCGCTGCACGACGCCATCGCGCACCGCGGCCTGTCCCTGGCCCGCCTGCGGGCGCACCTGGAGCAGCTCGGCGTCCAGGTCGGACAGTCGACGCTCAGCTACTGGCAGCGCGGGCTGCGGCACCCCGAGGTGCCACGCGCCATCGCCACCGTGCGCGCGCTGGAGACCGTCCTGAAGCTGCCGCCGGAGTCCTTGGTGGCGCTCGTCGGCAACCGGCCGCAGCCCCGGCTGACCCGTCCCAGCGGCTGGGTGTCGCCGGTGCCGGTGCTGTCGGAGTTCGAGGCGGTCAGCGACGTCGGGGCGAACACCGACATCGAGGTGCTGTCCGTGCACGACACCGTGCTGATCGGGCCGGAGCGGGAGCAGCGGTCGATCAGCACCCGGCTGGTGGTGCGCGCGGCGAAGGCCGGGCCCGACCGGTACCTGGCCGTGCACCAGGGCGACGAGGGGTGCCTGATCGACAACGCGCTCGTGCGGCCCGGCGAGGGGTGCCGGCTCGGTCGGCTGCGCCGGCAGCTGGCCACGCGCGGACTGGCGTTCGAACTGCTGTTCGACCGCAGGCTCGCCGAGGGCGAGGAGCACGTGTTCAGCTTCACGGTGGTGGACGACACGGGCGGGCCGACACCCGGCCACCGGCGGGCGTTCCGCGAACCGTGCCGCGGGTACCTGCTGCAACTGGCGTTCAACCGGCGCGCCCTGCCGGCGCGGTGCACCAAGCAGTTCCGGGTCGACGCCGACGCCGTGCCGGTGGACCTGGAGGAGCTGGTGTGCGGGCTGGGCGGCTTCGCCAGCGCGTACTTCGAGGACGTGGGCCCCGGCGTGGCCGGGATCAGCGTCGAGTGGACCTGAGAACGGCCGGGGCGACGCTCGCCCCGGCCGTTCCCACGATCCGCCGGCTCAATACCGGTAGTGCTCGGGCTTGTAGGGGCCCTCGACGTCGACGTCGATGTACTCCGCCTGGTCCTTGGTCAGCTTGGTGAGCTTGCCACCGAGCGCCTCGAGGTGGATGCGGGCGACCTTCTCGTCCAGCACCTTCGGCAGGCGGTACACCTCCTTGTCGTACTCCTGGTGCTTGGTGAACAGCTCGACCTGCGCGATCACCTGGTTGGAGAACGAGTTCGACATCACGAAGCTGGGGTGGCCGGTGGCGTTGCCCAGGTTGAGCAGGCGGCCCTCCGACAGCACCAGGATCGAGTGGCCGTCCGGGAACACCCACTCGTCGACCTGCGGCTTGATGTTGATCCGCCGGATGCCGGGGAAGCGGGCGAGGCCGGCCATGTCGATCTCGTTGTCGAAGTGGCCGATGTTGCCCACGATCGCCTGGTGCTTCATGGCCGCCATGTGCTCGATGCGCACGACGTCCTTGTTGCCGGTCGTGGTGATGACGATGTCGGCGCGGCCGATCACGTCCTCCAGCGTCGCGACCTCGTAGCCGTCCATCGCCGCCTGCAACGCGCAGATCGGGTCGATCTCGGTCACGATGATGCGGGCGCCCTGGCCGCGCAGCGAGTCCGCCGCGCCCTTGCCGACGTCACCGTAACCGCAGACCACGGCCACCTTGCCGCCCATGAGGACGTCGGTGCCGCGGTTGATGCCGTCGATCAGCGAGTGCCGGATGCCGTACCGGTTGTCGAACTTCGACTTGGTCACCGCGTCGTTGACGTTGATCGCCGGGAACAGCAGCTCACCGGCGGCGGCCAGCTGGTACAGCCGCATGACGCCGGTGGTGGTCTCCTCGGTGACGCCGCGGATGCCCTCGGCGATCTTGGTCCACTTGCCGCTGTCGGCCGCCAACGAGGCGCGCAGCGTGCCCAGGAAGATCTTCCACTCCTCCGGGTCGTCCGCCTCGGGCTGCGGCACGACGCCGGCCTTCTCGTACTGCAGGCCCTTGTGGACGAGCATCGTGGCGTCGCCGCCGTCGTCCAGGATCATGTTCGGGCCGCCGCCGTCCGGCCAGGTCAGCATGGACTCGGCGGTCCACCAGTACTCCTCCAGCGTCTCGCCCTTCCAGGCGAAGCACGGGATGCCCTTGGGCTCCTCCTCGGTGCCGTGGGGGCCGACCACGACCGCGGCGGCGGCGTGGTCCTGCGTGGAGAAGATGTTGCACGACGCCCAGCGCACCTCGGCGCCCAGGGCGACCAGGGTCTCGATCAGGACGGCGGTCTGCACGGTCATGTGCAGTGAGCCGGAGATCCGCGCGCCCTTGAGCGGGTAGACCTCCGAGTACTCGCGGCGCAACGCCATCAGGCCGGGCATCTCGTGCTCGGCCAGCCGGATCTCTTTGCGGCCGAACTCGGCCAGGGAGAGGTCCGCCACGGCGAAGTCGATGCCGTTGCGGGTCTGGAGCCTCTCGGCGGTCATCGCGGGTTCCTCCATCTTCGGGTAGGACGAGCCGACCCTACCGCCCGCCACGCCGGGCCACGGCGGTCGGCGGCATCTGCGCCCCCATGGACCAGTATGGCGAAGCTCAGGTGATGTTCGCGGGAGGATCTGTGCTGATTCCCGGCCCCGACACGCGGGTGGTCGAACTGCGGGTGCACGGTGTCCAGGGCACCACGCCGCAGTCGCTGGTCGACGCGGTGGCGGCGGTGGACGTGGCGGGCGACGGGCTCGGCCGCATCGTCCGCCCGGCCGACCGGCTGCGCAGACCGGCGCCCGGCCCGGTGTTGCAGGCCGCCGGGCGCCCGGTCACCCGGGTGGTCGAGGGCTACGTCTGGGGCGCGATGACCTCGGGTGGCTGGGCCAAGGCGACGTGGGCGCTGCTGTTCCCGTTCTCGCTGGCGAACGTGGCGCACTGGATGCTGCCGCCGACGCCGACCGGTTCCGTGCCCGCTCACCTGCTGGGCGTGGCGCTGCGCGCGTTGCTCCGGTTGGCCGCGCTGCTGCTGACCGTGCTGCTGGTCGCCCAGCTGGAGGTGATCAGCCTCGACCTGGTGGCCGCGCAGTGCCTCGCGCCGGGCGCCACGTGCCTGTGGGGCCCGTCGTGGCTGAGCACGACGCCGTGGGTGCGCGCGGTCGTGGGCCTGGCGCCGATCGCGCTGGCCGTGCTGGTGCTGCACCGGATGTCGAGCGTGGACTGGCGGATCGAGCGCAAGGAGGTGCCGGCGGCCGAGGGCGTGCGGTCCGGGCTGCCCGGCGCGCACGTGGCCACCGACCCCGACACGCCCGCGTTGCGGGTGCTGCACGTGGTCGCGGGCCTGGGCACGGCCGTGGTGATCGCGTTGGGCGGTCCGGCCGGTCCCCTGCTCGCGCCCGGCGGCCACGGCGTCGCGATCACCGTGTGCTGGGTGCTCGGGGTGGCGCTGGTGGGGGTGGCGGCGCTGGGCGCGATGCTGCTGGACGACCCGACCGGCGGCGCGCCGCACCGGGGCGGCCGGTGGCTGCGGGCGGCGCTGGGGCGCCGGCCGCGGCGCGTGCTGCAGGCCGTGGCGTGGCTGTCGTTGCCGGTCGCGGTGGTGCTGCTGGACCGGCTGCCGGTGCGGCTGCCCGGCGCGGACCTGGCCGTGCAGATGGTCGCGGCGATGGTGGCGCTGGTGTGCGTGCTGATCGCCGTGCTGCTGGTGCCCGCCGCGTTGCTGGCCCGGCGCACGTGGTCGGCGCAACCGCGCGAGCTGCGGCCGTGGGCGGGCGGGTGGATGGCCGCGCCGGTGGTGGCGGTGGCCGCGCTGCTCGGCGGCGGGTTCGGCGCGGGGGTGGCGCTGACCGCGCGGCGGGTGCTCGGGTACGGCGACCTGCCGCGCGGGTACGACTACATCGCGCTGCTGTGGGGCGTGGCCGGGGTGCTGGCGTTCCTGGCCGGGGTGGCGATGGCGGCGGCCACCGGGATGATGCGGTGGAGCTCCCTCCGGCGGATTCCCCACGGTGGCGACGAGAGCCGGGTCAAGGAGTGGGCGCGTGAGGCGTCCTTGTTGCACTCGGGGCGCGCACGGGACGCGAGGCGCGCTGCGCGGGCGTGGTGGTGGGCGCGGTGGCAGCGGCGGCACAGCCACCACGTGGTGCTGATCATGTCGACGGTGCTGGCGGTCGGCGCGGTGCCGGCGGCGTTCCTGCGGCTGCGGGAGGTCGACCCGCCCACGTGGGCGCGGCCGGTCGTCGCGCTCGGCGTGGTCGTGCTGGCCGTGCTGGCGTTGTCGCTGCTCCGGGCCGTGTACCTGGCGGCACGGCGGCCGGACAAGGCCCGGCAGGTCGGGGTGCTGGCGGACCTGGCGGCGTTCTGGCCGCGCGAGGCGCACCCCGTGGTGCCGCCGTGCTACGCGTTGAAGGTGGTGCCGGAGCTGGTGGCGCGGGTGCGGGAGCACCTGGCCGACCCCGGCACGCGGGTGGTGCTGGCCGGGCACAGCCAGGGCAGCCTGCTCGCGGCGGTCGCGGCGGCACGGCTGCTGGAGGAACTGCCGCCGGCCGAGGCGGAACGGGTGGGCTTGGTCACGGCGGGCTCGCAGTTGCAGTGGGCCTACCCGAGGGCGTTCCCGGCGGTGGTGCCGCACAGCTCGCTGGAGACGCTGGCGGGCGGGCTGGCCGGGCGGTGGCGCGCGCTGTGCCGCGGCACGGACGCGTTGGGCGGCGCGGTGATGACGTGGGACCGGCAGGTGTTCGACGGGATGCTGCTCGGCGCGGGGTTCCGGCCGGACGGCACGTCGGGCGCGTTGCCGCCGGCGTTGCGCGGTCCGACGGGCGCGCTGGTGCTCGGCGGCGACCACTGGCTGCCGGACCCGCAGCGCGGTCCGTTCCCCGGTCGCCGGTGGGCGGCGGGCGTGAACCGGCACGCCGACTACACCTCTGACCCCGAGTGGGACCGGGCGATCGCCATCGCGGCGGGCCTGGAGACGACGGACCCGCCGTCGCCTCCCGTGCTGCCGACCGCGCGGCGGGCGCCGATCAGCTCGCCGTTGACCGAACCGACGTGAGCAGCCGGTCGGCCGCCGCGGTGCGGCCGGTCTCGGCGAGCAGGCCCGCCGGGGCCAGCACGTAGTCGCGGTCGACCGCGATCGCCGCCGTGCGCAGGATCGGGCGCAGGACGGGGTCGGCGCGCAGCACGCGTTCGACGTCGGCGGTCGACTCGGCGTGCCGGAAGACGCCGCCGGAGAGCACCAGCAAGCCCGCGCCCTGCGGTCCGAGTTGGCCGTCGACGAGCCTGAGGTGGCGGCGGACGGCCAGCACGGCGGCGAGCGCGGCCAGCCGGTGGTCCGCGGTCGGGTCGTCGGGCAGCCAGCTCACGTCGGCGGCCCGGGCGGCGGCTTCCCGCCCCAGCACGAGGGCTTCGTCCTTGTCGATCAGCTTCTCCGCGAGCGCCTCGGCCACCACGCCGGGTGCGGACCAGCGCAGGCCGAGGTCGCCCTCGACGGTGCGGCGGTCGGGCGGCAGCGCCACCGTCCGCTCCGGACCTTCCACAGTGGACACCGCGGAGTAGACGTCCGTGGTGGCGCCGCCGACGTCCACCACGAGCACCGCGCCCTCGTGGTCCTGCATGGCCAGCCGGGACACGCCGCTCAGCACGGCGTCCGGGGTCACGGCGAGCACGAGCCCGCGGAACCTCCGGCCCCGGGACAGGCCCTTGCCGCCGATCACGTGCCGGAGGAACACCTCGCGGATCGCCGCGCGGGCCGGCCCCGGCGCGAGCTCGCCCACGTCCGGCAGCACGTTCGCGGTCCGCACGACGGTCCGCGCGGCGAGCAGGTCGGCCGCCGCCGGCTGGGCCTCGACGTTGCCGGCGAGCACGATCGGGCACGCGAGCCGGCCCAGCCTGGCCGCGTTGTGCAGGAGCACCGACTCGTCGCCGCCGTCCGTGCCGCCGACCAGGAGGACCAGGTCCGGCCGGGCCGCGCGCAACGCCCGCACGCCAGCGCCGTCGAGCGGGCCGGCCGAGACGTGCACGACCTTCGCGCCCGCCGACAACGCCACCCGGTACCCGGCCTCGGCGCTGACCAGCCGTTCCTGCCCGACGACCGCGAGCCGCAGCCCGCCGCCCGCCGAGGAGCAGGCGAGGGTGTGCTCGGCGGGGCCCAGGGCACGTGTGACGGCGTCGATGCCTTGAAGCACCTCCGGCGGGGTAGTCGGGTGCTGTGCGGTGCCGAGCAACTCGCCGGCGTGCGACACGAGGGCGCCCTTGGTCCACGTCGAGCCGACGTCCAGGCAGAGCACTGTCATGCGCGAAAACTACCGGTGCCGCCATTTGTCGGTACCCACCTTTAGGCTGAAAGCACCAACACCGACCAGGGCGCGGGGACGCGTCGGAGCAGGCGATCGAGCACAGGAGGACCACCGTGCCGGGCAACGGGCTGTGGCGCACGAAGTCGGTAGAGCAGTCGATCGCGGACACCGACGAGCCGGACACCAGACTCCGCAAGGACCTCACCGCGTGGGACCTGACGGTCTTCGGCGTCGCGGTCGTGATCGGCGCGGGCATCTTCACGCTCACCGCGTCCACCGCGGGCAACCTCGCGGGGCCGTCGGTGTCGTTGGCGTTCGTGCTCGCGGCGGTGGCCTGCGCGCTGGCCGCGTTGTGCTACGCGGAGTTCGCCTCGACCGTGCCGGTGGCCGGCAGCGCGTACACGTTCTCGTACGCGACGTTCGGCGAGTTCATGGCGTGGATCATCGGTTGGGACCTGGTGCTGGAGTTCGCGGTCGGCGCGGCGGCGGTGGCCAAGGGCTGGTCGCTGTACCTGCAGACGGTGCTGGGGCAGTTCGGCGTGGCGGTGAAGACCACCGCGTCGGTCGGCGGGGTCGACGTCGACTGGGGCTCCTTGCTGCTCATCGCCGTGCTGACGACGCTGCTGGTGATCGGCACGAAGCTGTCGTCGCGGGTGAGCGCGGTGATCACGGCGGTGAAGGTGGCCGTCGTGCTGCTCGTGGTCGTGCTCGGCATCGGGTACGTCAAGGCGGAGAACTACACCCCGTACATCCCGCCCGCCGAGTCCGGCGGCGCCGCCGGGTCCGGTTTGGAGCAGTCGCTGTTCTCGCTGGTCACGGGCTTCGAGGGCAGCACGTACGGCGTGCTGGGGCTGTTGGCCGCCGCGTCGCTGGTGTTCTTCGCGTTCATCGGCTTCGACGTGGTCGCGACGACCGCCGAGGAGACCCGCGACCCGCAGCGCGCCGTGCCGCGCGGCATCCTCGGGTCGCTGGCGATCGTGACCGTGCTGTACGTGGCGGTGTCGCTGGTGATCACCGGGATGCTGCCGTACGACCAGCTCAAGACCCAGCCCGACGGCACGCGGGCGACGTTGGCGACGGCGTTCTCGGCCAACGGCGTCGACTGGGCGGCCACGGTGATCTCGGTGGGCGCGCTCGCCGGTCTGACCACGGTGGTGATGGTGCTGATGCTCGGCCAGTCGCGGGTGCTGTTCGCGATGTCGCGTGACGGCCTGCTGCCGCGCGGCCTGGCGCGCACGGGCAAGCACGGCACGCCGTTCCGGATCACCGTGATCATCGGTGTGCTGGTCGCCGTCGCGGCGGGCTTCTTCCCGGCGGGCAGGCTGGAGGAGATGGTGAACGTGGGCACGTTGTTCGCGTTCATCCTGGTCTCGGCGGGCGTCCTGGTGCTGCGCAAGACCCGGCCGGACCTGCCGCGCGGCTTCCGCGTGCCGCTGGTGCCGCTCGTGCCGGTGCTGGCGATCCTGGCGTGCCTGTGGCTGATGCTGAACCTGACCGCGTTGACGTGGGTGCGGTTCCTGGTGTGGATGGCGCTGGGCGTCGTCGTGTACTTCGCGTACAGCCGGCGGCATTCGGTGCTGCACCGCCGGGGCGCCACCGCCGTGCCCGTGGTGAAGCACGACGAGATCCCGTGACGCCGGAGCGGCTTGGTCCCGTTCGCCGGGAC
>NZ_JBEOVG010000134.1:0-18748 GCF_040295345.1 Actinosynnema sp. NPDC002837 | reverse complement strand
CCCACTCCCCGGCCCCCCCCCCCCCTATCCCCCACCCCGCCCTGTCCGCCCCTTCTGCTGTGGTTGTGCCCTTGCCGCCAAAAGTATAACCGTACCCCGCGGATCGCGCGGTCACCTCTTCGTCCACTCGGGGCAGGGGGTTCCTACGCCTCGATGTTGGTCGCCTCGTCGGAGGTGGCCTTCTTCTCGTCCGAACCGGACTCGGCGGTGTCCGCCTCGGCCGCGCCGGCCGCCGGGACGTGGCGGAGCAGGGTCACCGCCAGCACGGCGACGACCGCGACGATCGCCGCGCACACGGCGGCCGCAGTGCCGAAACCGGCCGTGAACGCCTCCCGGGCCGAGGCGACCAGCGACGCGCCCGCCTCGGCGGGCAGTTCCGCCGCCGCGGTGGTGGCGCCCGACAAGGTGTTGCCCGCCTCGGCGGCGCCCTCGGGCAGCGGGGTGTCCGCCATCCGGCTCCGGTAGACCGCCGCGCCGATGCTGCCCATCACCGCGACGCCGAGCGCCATGCCGAACTCGATGTTGGTCTCGGAGATCGACGACGCCGAGCCCGCCTTCTCGCTCGGCGCGGACGACACGATCAGGTCGACGCCGAGGCCCGCGATCGGCGCCCCGCCGAAGAACGCGACCGACAAGCCGACCACGGCGAGCGTGATCCCGCCCGTGGCGCTCACCTGCGAGACGATCAGGAAGCCGACGATCGCGATCACCAGGCCGCCCGCGATCACGAAGGCCGGCCGGATCGTGCGGACCAGCATCGTCGCCAGCACCACGCCGATCATCTGCGCCGCGGTGTGCGGCAGCATCCAAAGACCGGCCTGCAGCGGCGACATGTCCTGCACGTCCTGCAGGTACACGGCGAACAGCAGGGTGCTCCCGCCGACGGTGAGGACGCCGAGCAGCATGATGCCGAGCGCGCCGCTGAAGGCGCGGTTGGCGAACAGCGACACCTCCATCAGCGGGTTGGGGAGCTTGCGCTGCCTGCGCACGAACAGCACGCCGAACACGACACCGAGGACGACGGCCACCAGCGGCACGACGGCGAACCCGTCCTTGGCGAACTCCTTGAGGCCGTAGATGACCGGCAGGATCGCCGCCAGCGACAGCGCGACGCTGGCCAGGTCGAGCTTGCCGCCGGCGGGGTCGCGGTGCTCGGGCAGCAGCACGGGCGCGGTCACCAGCAGCAGGATCATGACGGGCACGCCCATCAGGAACACCGAGCCCCACCAGAACCACTGCAGCAGCGCGCCGCCGATCACCGGGCCGATCGCCGTGCCGCCCATGAAGCACGCCATCCACACGCCGATCGCCGCGGCGCGCTGCTTGCCGTCGGTGAACATCGTGGTGATGAGCGAGAGCGTGGACGGCATGAGCGTCGCGCCCGCGATGCCGAGCAGCGCCCGGGTCGCGATCAGCATCTCCGCCGACGTCGAGTAGGCCGCCAGCACCGAGGCCGCAGCGAAGGCGACCGCACCGATCATCAGCAGCTTCCGCCTGCCGATGCGGTCGCCGAGCGTGCCCATGGTGACCAGGAACCCGGCGATCATGAAGCCGTAGATGTCCATGATCCACAGCTGTTGCGCGCCGTCGGGCGCCAGGTCCGCGCTCAGGTTGGGCAGGGCGAGGAACAGGACGCTGAAGTCGAGCGCCAGCAGGATGGTGGGCAGGGCCAGCACGGCCAGTCCCAGCCACTCCTTGCGCCCGGCCAGGGCGCCGGACTCGGTCGGTGTGATGTCCATGATCGTTCCTTTCCAGCGATCGCCGTCGTCAGAAGCGCCAGCGGGTGGGCGCGAACTTGTCGCTGGTCGGGAAGCCGAACACGGTGGCGGGCTCGACCTCGTAGACGGCGAACGGGCCGTCGCCCGCGGTCGGCGCCGCGTAGGGGGCGGTGAACGCGGCGTCCACGATGGTCACCGGCCAGCCGTACTTCGCCTTGTACTCGGCGGCGACGTTCTTGAGCTGCTGGGGGTCGGTGACCCGCACGGCCTTGCCCTCGATGACCAGGTCCATGTCGTCGCACGTCGCCGCGATCGAGCAGTGGGCGTCGGCGTCGAGGTTGCGGCTCTTGCGGGCGCCCGGGTCCGACGAGAGGTACAGCGCGTCGCCCACCCAGACCGCGAGCACGGGCCGCATGTGCGGTCGCCCGCTCGGGTGGCTCGTCGCGGTCCAGTACGACCGCGCCCCGGCCAGCCGCTCGCGCGCCTCCGCCCACGGCGCCGGCCTGCCCCCGTCGGTGCCCAGCACCTGCGCGGAGGCCGGCTCGTTGACATTCACCGTCGTTGCTCCTCTCGGACTTTCTCTCGGATGCGGGTGGTCAGGCGGGGTAGGGAGACGCCAAGCGCGCGTCGCGCAGTGCCACGGCCCACCAGACCAGCTGGTCGAGGGTCGTGTCGACGGCCGCGTTGCACTCGGCCGTCGGTTTCGGCCACGTGCCGTCCGTGTTGAAGTAGGTCCAGTAGTCGGCCAGCGCCACGGTGTCGCGCACGGTCGTGGCGTGCAACTCGGTGAAGATCTCTCGCAGTTGCCGGGTGGCGTTGAGGCCGCCGTTGTCCCGGCCGTAGGAGATGATCGTGACCGGTTTGGCCTGCCACTCCCGGCAGAACCAGTCGATCACGGTCTTCAACGGGGCCGGGAAGCTGCGGTTGTACTCGGGGGTGACGACCGCGAACCCGTCGGCGCGGTCGAGCCTGCCCGCCAGGGCGCGCACGGCGAGCGGCGGGGTGGTGTCCTCGTCGGCCAGCCGGTCGGGCAGGCGCGTCTCGGCGAGGTCGATGACGTCGACGTCGACGTCGTGCCTGCGGCGCGCCTTGGCGCTGACCCACTCGGCGACGGTGGGCCCGAACCGGCCGACCCGCGTGCTGCCGATGATGACCGCGACGCGGAGGCGGTGGCTCTCGGACATCGGGTGGACTTCCTCGTCGTCGGCTCGGTGGTCGTCGTGCCCACCATGCGCCCCGGGCCCTACGGTCGGCTTACCATCCGCTTTCGGCGCCGGTCGCGGTGCGCGGTAAGTCCCCGACCGCGGCCTTCCCGGCCTGGTCCCGGATGTCGTCGAGCAGCCGCGCCTGGTGCAGCGCCGCGTCGTCGGTGCGCGCGGTGGCCGCCGCGCGGGCGAACGCCGCCACCGCGGCGGCCACCTGGTCGTCGGCCGCCAGCTCGATCTCCTCGGTGCCGGAGCGCCGGGTCAACCGGATCACCGGGCGGTGGTCGGCGGCCGGGGTGAACGCGGGCTCGACCGTCAGCCGCCCGTCGGCCCCCCACAGCTGGTAGGCCGACCGGTAGCCGTGGTCGAGCCCGAAGGTGACCTGCGCGGTGACGCCTTCGGGCGTGGACAGCAGCGCCGCTCCCGCCGTGTCGACCTCGAACCCGGGCGCGGAGGTCAGCGTGGCCCCGACGACCCGCAGGTCCGTCCCGAGCAGGTGCATGGCCGCGCGCACCGGGTACACGCCGGTGTCCAGGAGCGCGCCGCCGCCGAGCTCCGGCCGGAAGCGGATGTCGCCCGGTGGGAGCCGGGGGATGGTGAAGGCCGCGGTGAGCGCCCTCGGCTCGCCGATCGCGCCCTCCGCCACCAGGTCGCGCACCGCCGCGTGCTGGGAGTGGTGGACGAACATGACGTTCTCCACCAGCGCCAGCCCCCGCGCGCGGGCGAGCGCCAACAGCCGGGCGGTCCGGCCGGCGTCGGTGGTCAGCGGCTTCTCCGAGAGCACGTGCTTGCCCGCGAGCAGCGCCGCCTCGACCCAGTCCGCGTGCAGCGCGGCGGGCAGCGGCACGTAGACCGCGTCGACGTCCGCGGCGGCGAGGACCTCCCGGTAGTCCCCAACGGCGCGGGCGCCGTACTCGCCCGCCACCGCCGCCGCCCGCGCCGGACTGCGGCTGGCCACCACCGACAGCTCGGTGAGGGCGGACGCGGCGAACGCGGGCAGCATCCGCCGCACCGCGATGTCGGCGCAGCCCAGGACGCCGATCCGCAGTGGCGCCATCAGAGTTCGGCCGCCCGCGAGTTGATGACCGCCAGCAGCGTGCGCGCCTGCACGTTGACGTAGTGGCCGTGGCGCACCAGCGAGTTGAGCTGGCCGGGGGTGACCCAGCGGTAGCCGGGCGGCAGGTCGGCGGGCACGTCCTTCTCGTCGACCTCGATGATGGCGTAGCGGCTCTCGGCGTTGAGGAACCGGCCGCCCTCCTCGGAGTGCACCGCCTCGTAGCGGATGCGCGAGGCGGGCGCGGTGCTCACCAGGTCGAGGAACGGCGGCCGCTGCTTGCCCTTGAGGTGCGCGTAGTACTCCGGGGTGAACTGCGCGGTCGGTCCCAGCTCGATGGTGTCGAGGAAGCCCGCCTCGACCCGCGCGTGCACCAGCAGGTGCGGCACGCCGTGGAACCTCCTGGTCAGGAACGCCGCGACGCTGCGCGCACGTGGCTCGAACAAGGGCTGGGTCCAGCCCGAGACCTCCCGGTTGCCCGCCTCCACGGACACCGCCACCACCCGGAAGTACTTGCCGTCCACGTGGTCGATCGAGTTCGGGGAGTGGACCCAGTCGCGGACCTCGGCCAGCGGGATCCGCCGCACCTGGACCTCGCGGCGGGACCGTTCCGCGGTGAACCACGACAGCAGCTCGGTGTCGGAGTGGATCGCGCTCGGCTCGTCGTTCGCGACCGGGGCGCACGCCAGCACGGTGCGCGCGTCCATGTTGACGATGTTGTCCTGGCGCAGCAGCTCGCCGATCTGGCCGAGGGTGAGCCAGCAGAAGTCGTCGTCGAGGGGCACGTCGTCGTGCGCCTCCACGATCATGTTCCGGTTGGCCTTGCTGAGGAACCAGGACCCGTGCTCGGACTGCAGCACGTCGGTCAGGATCCGGCCGCGGCCCGGGTCGGTGAAGTACTCGAGGTACTTCACGTCGGCGCCCTTGTGGACCTTCGTGTAGTTGCTGCGGGTGGCCTGGACGGTCGGCGAGAGCTGCAGCAGGTTCGGGTTCCCCGGCTCCATCTTGGCCTGCATGAGGAAGTGCAGGACCCCGCCGAACTCCTTGACGAGGATGCCGAGGATGCCGACCTCCTGCTGCAGGATGATCGGCTGCTGCCACTCGGGGAACGGGCCGTCCCCCACCGTGACGTGCAGCCCCTCGACGGTGAAGAACCGGCCGCTCTGGTGCACCAGGTTGCCGGAGTCGGGGTCGAACGACCAGCCGACCAGCCCGTCGAACGGGATCCGGTCCACCTGGAACCGGTGCTGGCGGCCACGCTGGGCGAGCCACTCGTAGAAGCGCATGGTCCGCATCCAGGCGCCCGCGGACGCCACCGACGCCGAGTGCGCGAAGCGGCGGGGCAGTTCGGCGTCGTCGCGGGGCTGGAGTTCGGCCGGCGAGGTCATGTCGTTGCCCTTTCTCTAGCGTTGCCGGGCCACGAAGAGACCGCGACCCAGCTGCACGTCGGGGACGTACTCGGCGGTGCAGCCCGCGGCGGCGAAGGCCGCGTCGTACTGCTCGCGAGTCCACAGCCCGAACACGTGCGTCTCGGTGAAGTGGCGGATGGCGTCCGCGTCGGCCACCACCCAGTGGCTCTCGATGTGGGTCGCGCCGTCCTGGGCCCGGCTGCGCGAGACCCGTGAGATCGTGCGGCCCGCGCCGCGGATGATGTCGGCGGCGATGTGCCCGTCGAGGAAGTTCTCCGGGAAGTACCAGGGCTCCACGACCAGCACCCCGCCGGGCGCGAGGTGCGAGGCCATGTTCTTGAGCGCGATGCCCATCGCGTCGGCGGACGGCAGGTAGGCGACGGCCGCGGACAGCGAGATGATCGCGTCGTAGGTCCGGCCGAGGTCGAGGGCGGTCATGTCGCCGATGTGGACGGCGACGTCGGGGAGCTTCGCCCTGGCCACCGCCACCATCGGCTCGGCCAGGTCGACGCCCTCGACGTGGGTGAAGTGCTTCGCCAGCGTCACGAGGTGCTCGCCGGTGCCGCAGCCCACGTCGAGCAGGCTCGCCGCGCCGGGAGCCCGGTCCCGGACCAGGGTGGTGACCAGCTCCGCCTCGCTGGCGAAGTCCTGCCCGCGCTCGCTGTACACCAGGTCGTAGACGGCGGCGAGGTCGGTGCCGAACATGGGGAGCTCCCTAAGCTACTCGGGTCCAGTTGGATCGCTTCGCGACGGAGTTCACCAGCGCGGTGGCCACGGTCTCGGCCTCGTCGTCCGTGATCGCCTGGTGCAGCGGCAGCAGCAGCGTGGAGGCGGAGGCGACATCGGTGCCGGGCAGCTCCCCGCTCCCGCCGTAGATGGGCACCTTGTGCAGCGGCTCGTACCGGAAGCTGGTGTAGATCCCCTGCTCCAGCAGGTCCGCGGCGACCTGGTCGCGGATGGCCGGGTCGATCTGCACCCAGTAGAAGCAGTACGAGCTGCCGTGCCCGGCGGGCGCCGGCGGGGGGATGCGGATGCCCTCGACCCCGGCGAGCAGTTCGTCGTAGCGCGCGGACACCTGCCTGCGCCGCTCGATGAACCCGGGCAGCTTGCGCAGCTGGACGCTGCCGATCGCGGCGGTGACGTCGTTGCCGATCAGCCTGCGGCCGACGTCCTGGATGTCCAGGCCCCACCAGTGGCTCGGCGACTTCGAGGCGGTGGTGAACGCGCTGCGGTCCACGAGGCCGTGGTAGGCGAGGCGGTGCGCCCGCGCGTGGAGCTCGGGGTCGCGCACGAAGATCATGCCGCCGTCGCCGGTGGAGATGATCTTCCGGGAGTCGAAGCTCCAGATCGCGATGTCGCCGAAGGTGCCGCACATCTTGCCGTCCACGTGGGACGAGATGGAGCCGACGGTGTCCTCGATGAGCACCACGCCGCGCTCCTGGCACAGCTGCGCGATCGCGGCGATGTCGCCGGGGAAGCCGCCGTAGTGCAGCACCATCACGGCCTTGGTCCGCGGCGTCAGCGCCCGCTCGACGTCCTCGACCGACGGGTTGAGCGTGTGCGGGTCGACGTCGCAGAACACCGGGCGCGCGCCGGAGGACAGGATGGCGTTGCCGTTGGCCACGAAGGAGATCGCGGGCACCACCACGTCGTCGGCCGGGCCGAGGCCGAGCAGCTCGGTGGCCAGGAAGAGGCCGGAGGTGGCGGAGTTGATGAAGATCAGCTGGTCGGAGGACACTCCCAGGTGTGCGGCGAACTCGGCTTCGAACGCCCTGGTGCGGGGCCCGTATCCCAGCCAGTTGGTGGCGAAGACCTCGCGGACGGCCTCGGCCTCCTCGTCGCCGAGACTCGGCTGAAACACGTTGATCATGGACAGCTCCAACCACCGAAGATGCGGGACGGCAGCCAGTTTGGTCTTTGTGCGGCGATCGAACATCTTCTGCGTTGCGGTAATTTCACCCGCACGTACCACGCCCGCGATTCCGCCGATTCCGCATTTCCGGACAAGACACGGCCGGTCGCACCGACTAGGAATAGCGGCGGACGGACCGGCCCGAAGGAGGAGGCACGACGTGCCGATCGTTGGCGGAACACGACCCTGGCGCTTTGCGGCGCTGCTGTCGGCGCTGTTCGTGGTAGTGGGCGGGATGAGCGCGCCCGCCTCGGCGCAGCAGGACCCGGTGCGCGTGCTGGTCTTCCACCAGACGGGCCACCCCGACCTCCGGCACGCCTCGATCGAATACGGTATAGCCGCAATTCGTGAAATGGGCGCCCAGCACGGATTCACGGTTGACGAAACCCGCGAGTCCGCCGTCTTCACCGACGAGGGGCTGGCCGCGTACGACGCCGTGGTGTGGCTCAACGTGATCGCGCCCAGCTTCACCGACGCGCAGCGCGCGGCCTTCGAGCGGTACATCACCGGTGGCGGCGGCTACGTCGGCGTGCACGGGCCGGCGGGCATGGAGTCCAACTGGCCCTGGTACTACAACGAGCTGGTCGGCACGTTCTACCACTCGCACCCGTACCCGCCGCGGTTCCCCGAGACCCAGCGCGCCACCATCCGGGTGGAGGACCGGGACCACCCGTCGACGGCGCACCTGCCCGCCGAGTGGGAGTTCACCGAGGAGTGGTGGAACTTCTACGGCAGCGTCCGGCAGGACGCGCACGTGCTCGCCTCGCTCGACGAGTCCACCTACCAGCCGGGTCCCGGCGCGATGGGCGACCACCCCGTCACCTGGTGCCGCGAGCCCGCGGCCGGGCGGGCCTGGTACACCAACCTCGGCCACAGCATCGAGACCTACGCCGACCCCGCGTTCCGCGCGCACCTGCTCGGCGGCATCCAGTACGCCAACGGGCAGGAGCCGGGTGACTGCGGCGGTCGGGCCACGCGGCCCGCGCGGGACTTCGCCCGGACGACGCTCGCCGGGGGTTCCGGGTCGACGTCCCTGGCCGTGCTGCCGGACCGCGGCGTGCTGCACGCCGCGCCGGACGGGCAGGTGTGGTTGACCGGCGCCGACGGGACCACGAACCGCGCCGCCGCGTTCCGCGGCCACCTGCACGGCATCGCCGTCGACCCGGCGTCACCCCGCTGGGTCTACGTCTACCTCGACGACCACGTCTCCCGCTTCCCGCTGCGCGGCCACGTGCTCGACCGCCGCGGCGAGCAGCGCGTCATCGACGCGCCCGGCGGTGGTGACCTGGGGTTCGACCGGGACGGCAACCTGCTGGTGTCCACCGGTGACGACACCGACACCACCGGGTCGGCCGGGTACGCGCCCCTCGACGAGCGGCCGGGACACGCGACGCGGGACGCCCGGCGCACGGCCGGGAGCACCGACAGCCTGAGCGGCAAGCTGCTCCGGGTCACCGTCGGCCGCGACGGCGGCTACACCGTCCCCGCGGGCAACCTGTTCCCGCCGGGCACGCCGAAGACGCGGCCGGAGATCTACGCCATGGGGCTGCGCGCCCCCGTGCGGTTCTCCGTCGACCGGCCGACCGGCTCGGTCCTGGTGGCCGACCACGGACCGGCCGCGGGCGCGCCCGACCCGGAGCACGGCCCGGCAGGGCAGGCCGAGCTGACCAGGCTCACCGCGCCCGGCAACCTCGGCTGGCCGTACTGCGCCGGGGCCAACCAGCCCTACGCCGTGGCCGGGACGCCGTTCGACTGCGCCGCTCCGCGCAACACGAGTCCGCACAACACCGGGCTGGTCGACCTGCCGCCGGCGGTCCCCGCGTCGCCGGCCTACGACGGGGAGTCGGTGCCGGAGCTGACGACCGGCGGGTCGACGCCGCCGTTCGGCAACGGCGGCGAGGCGCCGATGAGCGGACCGACCTACCGGTCCGGCTCGACCTCCGAGACGGCGTTCCCACCCGAGTACGACGGTTCGGCGTTCGTGCTGGACCGCGACCGCGGTTGGGTGAAGGAACTCCGCCCGGACGGTGAGATCCGCCCGTTCCAGCGGTTCGCCGGCCCGACGGACGCGGAGTTCGGCCCGGACGGCTCGCTGTACGTGCTGGACGGCGCCGGCCTGCACCGCGTGGACTACGCGAAGGGCAGGCGGGCGCCCGAGGTGGAGGTGACCACGCGGCCGGGAGCCGACCCGCGCGAGGTGGTCCTCCACCCGGCGGGCACCCACGACCCGGACGGCGACGCGCTGCGCTACGAGTGGGACGTCGACGGCGACGGCCGGGTGGACTCGACGCGGGCGGGCGAGCTCCGGCACCGGTACGCCAGGCCGGGCGAGTACCGCGTGACGCTGAAGGTCACCGACACCACGGGCCGCTCGACCGTCGAGCGGACGACCGCGGTCGCGGGCAACACGCGCCCGGCGGTGACGTTGACCTCCCCGGGCGACGGCGTGATCGCCGCACCGGGCGAGACCGTGCCGTTCAGCGTCGCGGTGTCCGACGACCGCGCGGTCGACTGCGCCAGGGTCCGCGTCGAGTACACCGTCGACGGGCGGGTCGCGGCGCGGGGCTCCGGCTGCGAGGGATCGGTCATCCTCCCCCGCGGCGGCGGCACCCTCACGGCCGTCTACACCGACACCGGGACCCCGCGGCTCACGGGCTCGGCGAGCCACGTGGTGCACGCCCTGGAGTGGGAGGCGGAGTCGGTCGCGGAGGCCTTCGGCCCGAGGGTCACGCCGCTGCCGGCCGGAGGTGGCGCGAGGGTGGGCGACCTGGAGCAGGACGACTGGCTGAAGCTCGACCGCGTGGACCTGACCGGCGTCACGGGTGTCTCGTTCCGGGTGTCCGCCACCGCGCCCGGCGCCACGATCACCGTCCAGTACCACGAGGTCGGCGGCGCGGCGCTGGGCACGGTGGAGGTGCCGTCGACCGGCGACCTGGACACCTACGTGGACGTGGCGCTGCCCGCGTTCACGCCCCCGCCCGGCACGGAACCGCTGTACTTCGTGGTGGGAGGCCCGCCCGGCGTGCTGACCGTGGACAAGGTGACCTTCACGAAGGGCTGATGACGACCGCGAACGGGGCGGTGCCTGCTCGCGGCACCGCCCCGTTCGCGGTGTCGTGTCCCGCCCGGGACTCACCCGGTCGGGGCGAGGACCTCGTCGATCTCCCGGGCGGTCAGGGTCGCGCCGCGGGACAGCGCCGCGGCGAGCGCGGCGGGGTCGAGGGCCCCTTCGAGCCGGGCGGACACCCGGTCGTAGTCGCCCCGTTCGGCGGGCGGGAGCGGGGCGCCGACCGATTCCCGGGCCGCGGTCGCCGCGCCCAGCAGGAGCGCACCGGCCTCGGCCCGCCCGGCGAGCGTCACGGCGCCCGCCATGCCCTCCAGCGCCAGCGCCACCGCGCGGGGGTCGCCCGACTTCCGCGCGATCCCCAGGCCCGTCAGGTGGTGGGCCGCCGCCTCGGCCGGGTCGCCGCGGAGTTCGGCGACGAACCCCAGCTCGGCCACCACCAGCGCGTGCCCGACCCCCTCGGCGAAGTCCGAGCCCCGGCTCCACTCCAGCAGGCGGCACAGCCGGACCTCGGCGCCGTCGAGGTCGCCCTCGCGGCGCGCGCCCAGCGCCAGGCCGAGTTCCGCGCTCACCTCGGCGGTCTTCGCGTTCTGCTCGGCCGCCATCCGCAGCGCCCGCCCGTGCGACTCCCGCGCGGTCGCGAAGTCGCCGGTCAGCAGCGCCACCCGGCCGAGGCCGTTGAGCCGGTCGACGACCTCCGGCCACAGCCCGAGCTGCTCGGCCGCCCGCAGCCCCTCCTGGTGCAGCCGCGCCGCGCGCGCGTAGTCGCCGCCGATCTCGGCGAGCGCGGCCAGCGCCGCGGACGCCCTCGACTGCCCCCACCGGTCCCCCACCTCGGCGAACAGCGCCGCGCTCCGCCTGCCGTCGCGGTCGAGCGTGGCCAGGTCGCCGCGGGCGAGCGCCTGGCCGGCCCGGGTGCTCAGCGCCGCGGCCGTGCCCCAGCGGTCGCCCGCCGCCTCGAACTCGGCGAGCGCGCGGTTGACCAGGTCCCCCTCCGCGGCGACGTCCCCGGTGCGCGACACCGCGTAGTCGAGGAACCAGAACGCCCTGGCCCGGCCCTCGGGGATCCGCTCGAACAGCTCCACGACCCGGGCGATCCGCGCCGTCCGGTCGGTGCTGTCGCCCTGCAGGATCGCGATCCCGGTGCGCCACGCCAGCGCCGCCGCCACCAGCGGAGGGGCCCCGCCGGAGCCCGCCGCGGCGTCGAGGGACCGGCGTGCCTCGGCGAACCGACCACGCAGGCACCAGTACCAGGCCAACGCGGTCGCCAGCCGCAGCGCCGTGTCCCGGTCGCCGTCGCGGACGGCCCCGTCGAACGCCGCGCGCAGGTTCGCCGATTCCCGGTCCAGCCGCTCCAGCCAGCGCCGCTGGTCGCCCGCGCGCAGGTGCGGCTCCGCCCGTTCGGCCAGCCCCAAGTAGTACTCGCGGTGCCTCAGTCGCACCGCGTCCGCCTCGCCCGCCTCGCCCGGCTGGTCCAGGCAGTACGCGGCGACCGACTCCAGCAGCCGGTACCGCGGGCCGCGCGCCTCGACCGGCACCACCAGCGACCGGTCCACCAGCCGCGTCAGGAGGTCGAGGACGTCGGCCGCGGCCACCTCGCCGCCCGCGCACACGGCCTCGGCGGCTTCGAGCGTCGCGCTCTCACCGTGGCGGGCGAGCCTGCGCAGGACCGCGCGCTCGGGACCCGAGAGCAGGTCCCAGCTCCAGTCGATCATCGCCCGCAGGGTCCGCTGCCGGGGAGCGGCGCCCCGGTAGCCGGTGGCGAGCAGCCGGAACCGGTCGTCGAGCCGCTCCACCAGGCCGGACACGCCGAGCGCCCGCACCCGGTTGGCCGCCAGTTCCAGCGCGAGGGGGATGCCGTCGAGCCGACGGCACAGCACGGCGACGTCCCCGGCGTTGTCGTCGTCGAGCCGGAACCCGGGCGAGGCCGCCGCCGCCCGCGCGACGAACAGCTCGACGGCGCCCGCGCGGTCGAGCGGCGCCACGTCCCACCGGACCTCGCCCGCGAGGCCGAGCGGCTCCTGGCTGGTCGCCAGGACCCGCAGCCGGGGCGCGGCTCGCAGCAACCGGTCCACCAGCTCGGCGGCGGGCTCGACGACGTGCTCGCAGTTGTCCAGCACGAGCAGCAGTTCCCTGGCGCGCAACGCGTCCGCCAGCCGCGCGACCGGGTCCAACGGCTGCCCCACGGCCGCGTCGTCGCGCAGCCCCAGCGCCGCGGTCACCGCCTCCACCAGCGGTTCGGGCGTGGCGGCGGTCAGCGGCGCCAGCTCCACGAGCCACACGCCGTCCGGGTACGCCGCGGTGAGCCGGGCCGCCGTCTCCACCGCGAGGCGGGTCTTGCCGACCCCGCCGGGGCCGGTGAGCGTGACCAGCCGCGCCGCGCCGAGGGCCGACCGCACCCCGTCCAGGTCGTCGTCCCGGCCGACCAGGTCGCTCAGCTGGGCGGGCAGGTTGCCGCGCGGCGCGGGCGCCGCCGCGTCCAGCGCGGGATCCCGGGTGAGGACGGCTTGGTGCAGCGCCGTCAGCCCGGCGCTGGGATCGAGGCCCAGCTCGTCGGCCAGCCGTTCGCGCAGCTCGCCGTAGCTGGCCAGCGCCGCGCTCTGCCTGCCCGCGCCGTAGAGGGCTCGCACGTGCGCCGCGCGCAGGCGCTCGCGCAGCGGGTACCGGGCGACCAGGTCTTCCAGCTCGGCCACCAGCCCGGTGTGCTCGCCCAGCTCCAGCCGCGCCTCGACCCACAGCTCCACCGCCGTCAGGCGGTCCTCCTCCAGCCGCGCGGTGACCGGCCGGGCGAACGGCTCGTCGGCGAAGTCCGCCAGCGCCGGGCCGCGCCACAGCTGGAGCGCCTCGGCCAGCAGGGCCGCCCTGGTCGCCGGGTCGGCCGCGGCGGCACGCGCGGTGAGGGCGTGGAACCGGCCGACGTCGGTGCACCCCGGCGGCACGTCGAGCAGGTAGCCCGGCGGCCGGGAGACGACCAGGGCGCGGGCGCCTGGCTCGGCGTCGGCGAGCGCTTTGCGCAGCTGGGAGACCTTGACCTGCAACGCCGACTGCGGGTTGCCCGGCAGCGCCTCGCCCCACAGGTCGTCGATGAGGCGCGCGGTCGGGATCAGCTCGCCGCGGTGCGCGACGAGGTCGGCCAGCAGTGCGCGCACCTTCACGCCGGGCACCGCTACCGGCGCGCCCGCATCCGTCCAGACGGCCAGTGGACCGAGCACGTCGAACCGCACGTGAGCACGATAACGCTTCGCACGCCGGGAGATGCGGCGCGATCCGCCGGGGAAACAGGATGGGGTTGCCGAAACCACCGATCCGAGTCGGAGGAATTTGCCGCGATGAGCCACGAGCACGTCGGCGCGACGACATTACGAGGCCTCCCGGCGACACCGCTCGACCCGGAAAACGGAGCGGGCGATCGGGTGCGGGAGTTCACCGCCGTGGGCGACGAGATGTCCCCCGTGACGCCGGCCGATTTGACGGGCGCCGACCTCGACGGGACGGCGGTGCCGACAGCTTCTGTCAACCTGCCGTTCACCCGGGTGTGGTGGCGCGGGGCGGCCGGAATCGACGCGGCGGATTCGGTGGCGCACGTCGCGGTCGGCCGCCACCCGGATCACCGCGCCGAGGCAGCGGCCGCGCGTGTCGCCGCCGCTAATCGTCTGCGGCGTTCCGCATAAGGGCCCGCGCATGCGCATCCTTTTCACGAGCGTGGGTTTGTCCGGGCACTTCTTCACCCTCGTGCCGCTCGCCTGGGCGTGCCGGGCGGCGGGTCACGAGGTGCTGGTCGCGACCGCCGAGCACTTCGTGCCGGTGGTCGTGCGCGCCGGTCTGCCGGCGGTGCCGTGCGGTCCGCCCGCGGACTTCGTGGCTTTGGGCGCCGCCGACGCGGTGTCCGACACCCACGCCCGGCGGCGGTCGGCCCACGGCCGGGTGTTCGCCCGGATCGCGGAGAGCGGCCTGGACGGCACGGCGGAGCTGGTGCGCTCCTGGCGGCCGGACGTCGTGGTGAGCGAGCGCGCCGAAGCCGCGGGCCCGGTCGCCGCCGCGGCCCACGGGGTGCCCCTGGTCGAACTGCGCTGGGGAGTGGCCGAGCTGACCGAGTACCGCGAGGCCGCGGCGGCGCGGCTCGGCCCGCTCCCCGAGCCCGACCTGGTGCTCGACCCGTGGCCGCCGAGCCTGCGGTTGGAGCACGCACGCGGGCACAGCAGCCTGCGCCACGTGTCGTACAACGGCGACGCGCGCGTGCCGGACTGGGCGCTGCGCCCGCGCTCGCGCCCTCGCGTCTGCCTGACCCTGGGTACCGTGGTGCCGCGCCTGGGTGCGGCGGGTGTGCCGGATTTGGTGGCCGGGACCCTGGAACGATTGGCGGGCCACGGTTTCGAGCTCGTCGTCGCGGTGGCCGACGACGTCGCCGCGACCTGGTCGTCCCTTCCGGACGCCGTCCTCCACGCAGGCCACATCCCCTTGGCCCAAGCCGCAGCCGCCTGCGACGCCGTCATCCACCACGGCGGCCAGGGCACGTCGCTGACCGCCCTGGAGGCGGGCTGTCCCCAACTGGTCCTACCGCAGTTCGACGACCAGTTGGACAACGCCGACGCGGTGGTCCGCGCGGGTGCGGGCATGAGCCTGTCCGCCGACCTCACCCCCGCCGCGATCGCCGACACCTGCGCCGAACTCCTCGCGACCCGCGCCTACCGGACGGCGGCGGAGGCGGTGGCCACGGAGATCGGCGAGCAACCCAGCCCGGCCCGCGTGGTGGCCGACCTGGCGGCGCTGGTCGCTGGCGCGCCCCGCCCGAGGCGGTCCGACTCCGGCTTCCTGATCGGCACCGGCCGGCATTCCGACGCTTGATCAGTTCCGATCGGATGGTTGGTGGTCGCGCGGGTTGAATGATGTCCAGTCTGGTCAGGATCCCGCAGACGTGGACGCTGGGGGTTGCGGTCACCCGCTCAGGTCCGCGGTGGGGGCAGGTGGGGTGGGGTCAGGTGGGGTGGGGGTCAGACGGGGCGGGCGGAGCGGCAGCTGGTGGCTTGGCAGCCCCAGGTCGTGGTGGTTCCGACGGTCACGAGGGCGGCGTGGGCGAGGAAGCGGTCGCGTTTCGCGCGTTCGTCCAGGTTCGCGCAGTCGCACGGGGATTCGGGGTCGGTCGGTTCGTCGTGCGCCAAGCCCATGTAGCCCGGTGGGATGCCGAGGCCGTTGGCGATGTCGGTCAGGGTGTCGTAGGACTCGACCTTGGCGCCGGAGAGGATCCGGTCGACGTCGTGGTCCGGTTGGCCGGTCAGCGCGGCGATCCGGTCGCGCGGCACGCCGTGGTGCGTCAGGAGCCGGTAGACGGTGGTGATGTCGCGCAACGCCAACGCCTCCCGCATGTCGTGCTGCTCCCACACGTCGGGCAGGTCGGGGCGCGGGTGGACGGTGGGGCGCACCGCGCGTTCGGCCACGGCGGGGCCGGGTGCGGTGGCGGCGGTCCACCCGACCCACGCCCACTCCGGTTCGGCCGGCTTCGCCACGGCTCGCGCGTCGGCGGCGGACAGGGCCACGCCGCGCACGGCGTTGCGGAAGCGGTACGGGACGGCCGCCGACGCGGGGATGCCGCACGTGGAACCGGCCAGGATCGCGGCGACCGACTCGCTCGGCGGGCCGCCTCGCCAGTACAGCTCCAGGACGTCGCCTACGACGACGCCGTCCAGCCAGGCGGCGCCGCGCCACAGCGGCAGCCGGCGGAGCACGCCGCTCATCAGGTCGGCGGGCACGTCGGGTGGTGGTTGGGCCTCGCGGGGGTCGAGGTGGTCGGTCAGGGCCAGGTCGACCGGCAGGCCCGTGGCGACGGCTCGACGCCAGCGCTCCCGCGTCACGCCGAGGAGGCGCACTTCGCCGTCCGGTGAACGCAGGTCGAGGTGGTTGCGCCGCGGGTGCGCGCGCAGGCCGGGCACGCCGCGGACCCGGTCGCCGGCGACGACCGGGAGGGCCTCGGTCAGGAGTTGGTCCAGCGCGGCGTCGTGGACCCGCAGGCCGAGCACCTTCGCGTCCGGCCGCACGCGGCTCACCAGGGCCGTCGGCCGCAGGGAGTCGCCACGCCGGCGCATGCCCGCCATCGCGCGGTTGGCCGCCGCCAGGAGCGACGCCTCGAACCGGCGTTGGCCCGGCAGGCAGGCGCTGGGCACGAGGGAGTCGGGCTGGGCGCCGCCGCGTTGCCTGCGCACCATGTTCGGTGTCTCGCCGGTGCACCAGTAGCGCTTGGCCAGGGAGCTTGTGGACACGAGGAACCTCCGCGGACGCCACCCGGTCGACGCCACGGGCTCGACCACGCGTGAACACGCGACTGCTCGAACACGCAGACGCGCGAACGCACTGGCGTCGAACCCCGGGGAAGAGGCGGACACGCGGGACACGTTCTCGTTGGAACGCGCTCTGGAGGCACCCACTCCATCCGGGTCAGGAGGAGCCTCGGTGGCAGCCGCACCTGCCAGGTCACAAAACTACAACAGCGGTGATGGCCGGTGGGGCTCGATCACTCGAAGGTGCGAACTCGTCGGGTTCGGGTTGTGGGGGCGTCGGGGTGGCGGGGTGTCGGGGTGTCGTGTGGGGGTGTCGGTGTGTGTCGGGTGTCAGAGCTTGCGGCCCACGGCGGCGAGGCCGGCGAAGCGCTCCGGGTGCTCGCCGACGTCTTCCGGCGAGGCAGGACGCCACAGCGGGAGGTGCACGACGCCCGGCTCGACCAGCTCGTAGCCCTCGAACAACGCCTCGACCTCGGGCTTGGAGCGCATGGTCATCGGAGTGGCGGTGCGCCGTCGGTACAGGTCGGTGTGGTCGTCGGCCTGGGTGTCCTGGCCGTCGTGCGTGGCGTGCGAGATGACCAGGTAGCTGCCCGGCGGCACGGCGTCCCGGTAGGCGGAGATGATCTTCGCCGGGTCGTCCTGGACGAAGTGCAGCACCGCGACCATCATCACCGCGATCGGCTGGTCGAAGTCGAGCGTGCGGGCGACCACCGGGTCGGCGAGCACCTCGTCCGGGTGGCGGAGGTCTTCCTGGACGACGGTGGTCCGCGGGTCGTCGCCGAGGATCGTGCGGCTGTAGGTCACGGCGATCGGGTCGTTGTCGACGTAGACCACGCGTGCGGTGGGGTCGGCGTCGCGGGCGACCTCGTGGACGTTGCCCACGGTCGGGATGCCGGAGCCGAGGTCGAGGAACTGGGTCACGCCCGTGCTCACGCAGAACTGGACGGCGCGGCGCAGGAACGCCCGGTTGGCCTGCATGATCAGCGGCAGCTCCGGCCACATCGAGATCGCCTGCTCGGCCATCTCGCGGTCGACGGCGAAGTTGTGCGCGCCGCCGAGGTAGTAGTCGTACACCCGGGCCGCGCTCGGCCTGGTCAGGTCGATGTCCGGTCGTTCACCCACGGATTGCTCCTTCCCCCGGCCGGCAGCTTAGGCGGCGGTGGGTGTGGGCGGTCGAGTGGTGTCAGAGGCAGGTGGTGGGCGTGCCTCCGAGACTAGGCCGATCGCGTGCTACCTGCGGATACCCCGTTCGCGGGCCCCGGATTGTCGGACCCCCTCGGTAGAATCGAACACGAGTTCGAGCGCGTGCGAGGGGAGCTTGTCGTGGAGCCGATCAGCGTCACCGCCCTGTCCTTCACCGAGTACGTCATGAGCGGTCAGCGTGGCCGGATCAGCATCGTGTCCGAGCAGCGGCGCATCTACCTGTCGTCCGAGCAGTGGGTGGCCGGGTTCTACAACCCGATGCGGGACGCCATGAGGCGGGCGGCCAACTCGCCCGACCCGGCCGCGGAGTTGGACAAGGCGGTCGAGGCGGCGCACCGACAGCCTCGGGCCGGGCAGCCTCGGGCGTACGAGGAGCTGCGGGAGGGGTTCCTGCCGTGGTTGCGGTCGACCAGGGCGACCGGTGTGCCCACGTCGGCGGCCAAGTGGCGGACGGGTGACCTGGCGTTGCGGGTCCGGCCGCACTTGGGGTTGCGGATGCCGGACGGGTCGCGAGCCGCGGTGTTGGTGTACGTCAAGGAGACGCCGATGACGCAGGAGGCGGCCAACATCGGGTTGCGGATCCTGCAGCAGGCGATGCCCGACACGTTGCCGGGCGCGACGCCGGAGGTCGTGCCGTTGGTGTTGGACGCGCGGCGGGGGCGGGCGTTCCGGATGTCCCGGCGGACGAACCTGGCCAAGTTGGACGCGTTGATCGCGGCGGAGGCGGCTGGGTACGTGGTGCATTGGAGGATGAGCGCTTAGCGGCTAGCGGCTTGGGTGGGGTGGGGCTGGTTGGCTGGGTTGTGTGGGTTGGGTTTGGGCGGGGCGGTGGTGGTCTCGTTCGGCTCGATTTGACATGGGGCCCTTACGGGCACCCCAGGCAGGCCAAAGCCGGGCAGGCCTGGCGGGAA
>NZ_JBEOVG010000133.1:0-19252 GCF_040295345.1 Actinosynnema sp. NPDC002837 | reverse complement strand
CTCATTTTCCGGCGATCACGCTTTTCGATCGCCGGAAAATCAGGCGCGAACGACCGACTTCCAGGCGACCGAGCCGCCGTCTGCGGAGCAGCGGCCATCGAACACAGAGCTGGACGTGGACGGTCTCCTGGCGCGACGGCCCGAGGTCGCGGTGGTCGACGAGCTCGCGCACACCAACGCGCCCGGTTCGCGCAACGCCAAGCGGTGGCAGGACGTCGAGGAGCTGCTCGAAGCCGGCATCGACGTGCTGTCCACGGTCAACGTGCAGCACCTGGAATCCCTCAACGACGTGGTCGAGCGCATCACCGGCGTGCGGCAGCGCGAGACCGTGCCCGACGAGGTCGTGCGACGCGCCGAGCAGGTCGAGCTGGTCGACCTCACGCCCGAGGCGCTGCGCCGTCGCCTCGCGCACGGCAACGTCTACGCCGCCCACAAGATCGACGCGGCGCTGGGCAACTACTTCCGGGTCGGCAACCTCACCGCGTTGCGCGAACTGGCGCTGCTGTGGGTGGCCGACCAGGTCGACGTGGCGTTGCAGCGCTACCGCTCCGAGCAGAGCATCACCGACACCTGGGAGGCCAGGGAGCGGGTCGTGGTCGCGATCAGCGGAGGCCCGGAGAGCGAGACGCTGATCCGCCGCGCCCGGCGCATCGCGGCCCGCGCGGGCGCGGAGCTGATGGTCGTGCACATCCTGCGCGGTGACGGGTTGGAGGGCGTGTCGCCGCAGCTGGTGGCGGGGTTCCGGCGGGTGACCGAGGACGTCGGCGCGACGTTCCACACCGTGGTCGGCGACGACGTGCCGACCGCGCTGCTCGACTTCGCCCGCGGCGTGAACGCCACCCAGCTCGTGCTCGGCACGTCCCGCCGGTCGCGGCTGGCCAGGGTGTTCGACGAGGGCATCGGCGCGGCGACCATCCAGGAGTCCGGGCCGATCGACGTGCACATGGTCACCCACGACGAGGCCCGCCGCGGCCCGCGCCGTCGGCGGGCCGCCGCCGCGCACCCGGGGTACCGCAGGCTGCTCGGCTGGGCGCTGGCCGGCCTGCTGCCCGCCGTCGTGACCGGGATCGGGCTGCTGCTGGGCGAGAACCTGACGTTCTCCACCAACCTGGTCGGGTTCTTCCTGGCCACGGTCGTGGTCGCGTTGGTCGGCGGCCACGGTCCGGCGCTGGCTGCGGCGTTCTTCGGCGCCGGGCTGCTGAACTTCTTCTTCACCCCGCCCTACTACACCCTGGCCGTCGCGACGGCCGCCAACCTCGTCACGCTGGTCGCGATGCTGGTGGTGGCGCTGCTGGTCGCGCTGGTGGTGGACCGGGCGGCGCGGCTGGCCGAGCAGGGCGCGCGGGCCCGCACCGAGGCCGCGCTGCTCGCCTCCTACGCCCGCACGGTGCTGACCAGCCCGTTCCCGCTGGCCCGGCTGCTGGAGAAGGTGCGGGAGAACTTCGCGCTGGACTCGGTGGCGTTGCTGGAGCGGCGCGACGGGGAGTGGGAACGGGTGGCGTGCGTCGGGCCGCGGCCGTGCGCCGAGCCGGACGAGGCGGACGTGGACGTGCCCGTGACGGCGGACGTGCACCTGGCGCTGCGCGGGCGGGCGCTGCCCGCGGCGGACCAGCGGGCGCTGGAGGCGGCGGCCGGTCAGGCGTTGATGGCGTTGCGGCAGCAGCGGATGGCCGCCGAGACGGCCGAGGCCCAGCGCCGCGCGGAGACCACGGAGCTGCGCACCGCGTTGCTGTCCGCCGTCGGCCACGACCTGCGCACGCCGCTGACGTCCATCAAGGCCGCGATCGGCAGCCTGCGCGACGTCGACCTGAGACTGTCCGATGAGGACACCGCCGAGCTGCTGGAGACCGTCGAGGTGTCCGCGGACCGGCTGACCGGCCTGATCGACAACCTGCTCGACTCGTCACGGCTGGCCACCGGCGCGGTCGTGCCGCAACTGCGTGCGGTGACGTACGACGAGGTGGTGGCGCGCGCTCTGGCCGGCATCGACGAACGCCGCACGGTGTCCGTGGACGTGGCCGAGCACCTGCCGCCCGTGCTCGCCGACCTCGGCCTGCTCGAACGCGTGGTGGCCAACGTGATCGACAACGCCCTGCGGCACGGCAGGCTCAGCCCGCGCCGCCTGGTCGACGTGGACGGCGACGGCCGGATCAAGGCCGACGAGCCGGAGGTCGCGGTGCGCGCCAGCGCCTACCGCGACCGGGTGGAGCTGCGGGTCGTCGACCACGGGCAGGGGCTGCCGAAGAACACCGCGAGCGCGGTGTTCGCGCCGTTCCAGCGCCTCGGCGACCGGGACGCCACCCCGGGCATCGGCCTCGGGCTGAGCGTGGCGAAGGGGTTCGTGGACGCCATGGGCGGCGCCATCACGGCCGAGGACACGCCCGGCGGCGGCCTGACGATCGTCATCTCGCTGCCGATCGCCGCGGTGACGACGGCATGACCGCGGTCCTGGTGGTGGACGACGACCCGGAGATCGTGCGCGCGCTGCGGATCACCCTGAACGCCCACGACTACCGGGTGCTCACCGCGTCGGACGGCACGTCGGCGTTACGCGCGGTAGAGGAGGCGCAGGCGGCCGAGGAGGGGCCCGACGTGGTCGTGCTGGACCTCGGCCTGCCGGACCTGGACGGCGTCGACGTGATCACCCGCCTGCGCCGGGTCACGACCGCGCCGATCGTCGTGCTGTCCGCCCGGCTCGACTCGACCGACAAGGTCCGCGCGCTGGACGCGGGCGCCGACGACTACGTGACCAAGCCGTTCGGCGTGGACGAGTTCCTGGCCCGGCTGCGCGCGGCCGTGCGCCGGTCGCGCGGGCGCCGGGCCGCGATCGAAGAGCCGCCGGTGCGCACGGCGTCGTTCACCGTCGACCTGACCGCGAAGAAGATCCACCGCGACGGCGCCGAGGTGCACCTGACGCCCACCGAGTGGGGCCTGCTGGAGGCCCTGGTGCGGGCGGGCGGCGAGGTGCTCGGCCCGCAACGGCTGCTCACGGAGGTGTGGGGGCCGGCCTACACGTCGGCCACCCACTACCTGCGCGTCTACCTGGTCCAGCTGCGCCGCAAGCTCGAACCGGACCCCGCCCACCCGCGGCACCTGATCACCGAACCGGGGCGGGGCTACCGCTTCCAGCCGTGATCAGCGCTGGGGCGTGGTGGTGACTACGTTCCACTTCACGGCCTTGAGCGTGCCGTCGGCGGTGGTGCTCTCGCCGACGATCGTGCCCCGGTCGTTCAGCGCGACCGGCAGGCTGTGCGCGCCGCCCAGCGAACCCAGGTAGACCACCTTCCCGTTGCGCCACAGGAACGCGCGCGGCGCGTCGGGGTTGTCCGCCGACGTCCAGCCGACCACGTCACCGCGTTCGTTGATCGCGACCGCCTCGGACGGGCTGGGCACGCCCAGGTCGACCGGCTTGCCGCCGGCGGGCCACAGCACCGCCTTGCGGTCGCCGTTGAACTCCCTGGTCCAGCCGACGACGTCACCGCGCTCGTTGAGCGCCTGCCGGTTGTCGGCCACCCCGCCATCGGTGGACAGCACCGTCACGCCGGAACCCTCCCAGCGCAGCGCCTGGGTGTCCTGGTTGCCGACGATCACTCCGGCCTCGTTGATCGCCTCGACCCAGTACGTGCCGGAGCCGGGCACCTTGGCCAGCGGTTCGCACGTCGTGGTGTCCACGCACCGGAACGCGTGGGCGTCGCCGTCGAACATGGGCAGCTTGTTGCCCGCCGCCACCCCGGCGTCGTTGATGGCGCTCAGCCACAGGTGCGGCCCGGTCAACGGCAAGGACGTGTGCTTGCCGTCCTGCCACAGCACCGCGCGTTCCTGGTGGTAGCCCGAGGACGAGCTGGGGAGCGTCATCGGCACCGAGCCGCGGTTGTTGATCGCCGACGCGATCACCCAGCCGGAGCCCGGCGTGATGTCGGCGACCTTGCCCGCGTGCCAGATCCGCGGCCGTTGGATGTACGGGCCGGTGGCGACGACGGACTCCTGGATCAGCACCTGGCCGCCCTGGTTCAGCCCGGACGGTATGCCGAGACCGAGGTCGGTGGCCCCACCGCCGGGTGACCAGTGCACGGTGTGCGGCGCGCCGTTGCCGGTAGTGAAGCCGACGACCTGGCCGAGGTCGTTGACCGCGACCGTCCGGTGCGTGGGGTAGCCCGGGAGCCCGGGCAGTTCGGTGACGAGGGCGGCCGCCCGCGCGGCGGGCGCGGTCACCAGCGGCAGGGCCACGGCCAGCGCGAGGACGGCCGCGGGCGTGCGTAACTTGGGCATGGTCGCTCCAGTGCGAGATGTCCGCTGAATCGATCCGACGGTAGTCTCGGTGCGAGATCGCCGGCGTCGGCCGGACAGCGGAATCAGGGGGGACCGTTGACCGCGCAGGAAGTCCTGGCCCGGTTGAGCGAGAACGCCGAGGTCGTCCGACTGACCGGCGGCGTGGTCAACACGGTGTGGCACGTCCGCGGCCCGGACCGCGAGGTCGTGCTCAAGACGTCCGAGGACGCGCCGCCGTCGTTGTTCCAGGTCGAGGCCGACGGGCTGGCGGTGCTGCGGCGGCACGGCCTGCGCACGCCGGAGGTGCTCGGCGTCGGCGAGGACTGGCTGCTGCTGGAGGCGCTGACCCCGCGGCCGCTGGAGACGGACGCGTTCTGGGAGAGCGCCGGACGCGCGATCGCCGCGCTGCACGACGTGCGCGGCCCCTGGTTCGGCTGGGACCACGACGGGTGGCTGGGCCTGCTGCCGCAGCGCAACGGCCGGCACGACGACGGGCACGCGTTCTTCGCCGAGCACCGGCTCCTGCGCTACCTGGACGAGCCGAAGGTCGACGCCGTGCTGACCGCGGACGACCGGGACGCGGTCGAACGGCTGTGCGCGCGCCTGCCGGAGATCGTGCCCGCCGCGCCGCCCGCGTTGACCCACGGCGACCTGTGGCACAACAACGTGGTGTCCACCGCGGCGGGCGAGCCGGTGTTCATCGACCCGGCGGTGTCGTGGACGTGGCCGGACGTGGACCTGAGCATGATGTTCTGCGGCGCCGACTCGCCCGCCCGGTTCTTCGACGCCTACCACGAGGTCCGGCCGCTGGACCGCGACTGGCGCGACCGGATGCCCGTGGTGTTCCTCCGGGAGGTGCTGAGCACGTTGGCGCACGAGGGCGACCGCTGGGGTTCCCTCGACTACCTCCGCGAGGTGCTGCGACCGTTCCGCCGCGTGCCCACCGGCTCGCCGGAAGTGCGCTCGATCGAGTGATTGCGGACCGACCGGCGCGGCGTTTGCCGGGGAAGTGTCAGGGCAACCCCAAGTTTTCCGACCGGAAGTGGCCCACCCGCGGTGACGCGCACACGATGTGCGCCGTGGCGCGACGCAGCGCCGCCGCTCCTCGGAGGAGGTCGTCCGTGAACCGCTTCGGCTTGAGCGCGTCGCTCGCCGTCACGCTGACCGCGGTGCTCGCCGCCGCGCCCGCGACCGCCGACACCGGACAGGTCCCGTGTCCCGCCCGGCTCCCGGCGGACGCGACCTGCTACGGCGGGCAGGACGCCAACGGCGCGTTCCACGCGTTCGCGATCCCGGGCGACTGGAACGGCTCGCTGGTCGTGCACTCGCACGGCGGCCCCGACCTCGCCGCGCCCACGGCGGACCGCGCGACCGAGGACCTCAACCGGTGGGCGGTGATGGTGCGCGAGGGCTACGCGCTGGCGGGCTCGTCCTACCGGCGCGGTGGCTACGGCACCCGGATGGGCGCCGAGGACACCGAGAACGCGCGGAAGTCGTTCGTGCGACGGTTCGGCGAGCCGCACCGGACGATCCTGCACGGCCAGTCGTGGGGCGGGAACGTGGCCGCGAAGGCCATCGAGGCCTACGACTCGTACGACGCCGCCCTGCTCACCAGCGGCGTGCTCGCGGGCGGCTCGCGCGGCTACGACTACCGCGTCGACCTGCGCGTGGTCTACCAGTACTACTGCGGCAACCACCCGCGGCCCGACGAGCCGCAGTACCCGTTGTGGATGGGGCTGCGCGCCGACTCGACCATGACCACCGCCGGCCTGCGCGCGCGGCTCCAGGAGTGCACGGGCTACCAGTCGCCGCCCGCCGAACGCAGCGCGCTGCAACAACGCAACCTGGACGACATCCTCGCCGTGACCAGGATCCCGGAGAGCGCGCTCGCGTCGCACCTCACCTTCGCCACCTTCACGTTCCGCGACATCGTGCACAATCGGCTCGGCGGGCGGAACCCGTTTGCGAACAGGGGAGTGCGGTACACCGGATCGCACGACGACGAGGCGCTGAACGCGAGCGTCGAGCGGTTCAGCGCCACGCCGTCGGCCGCGCGCGACCTGTCCTACGACAGCGATCCGACCGGCGCGGTGTCGATCCCGGTGATCACCGTGCACGGGATCGGCGACCCCACGGCGTTCGTCGAGCACGAGTCGGCCTACCTGGCGAGCCGGGTCGGCGCGGGGACCGCGGAGCACCTCGTGCAGGCGTTCACCACGGAATCCGAGCACAGCGCGCTCAGCGACTCGGAGTACGCCAGTGCGCTGCGGGCGCTCGTGACGTGGCAGAGCACCGGCCGCAAGCCCACGCCCGCGTCGATCGCCGCCGACTGCCCCGCCGCGGACGCGGAGTACGGCACGGGCTGCTTCTTCGACCCCGCCTACCACCCCGCGCCCTACTCGGCGCACGTGTACCCGCGTCCCGGCGGCACCCGGTGGCCGGCGATGACCGCCCGGCAGGAATGGCTGTGGGCGCGGCTCGGCCAAGTGGGTATCGCGCCCTGAATGCGCTTTCCCGAAGCAACGCGGTGGCTCTCCGAGGTGTCCTAGTAACCGAGGGCAGTGGCGGTCGGTGAGGCACCGCCACGCTGAGGGGGAGGGCACATGTCCCGCAGAACCAGGGGACCAGTCGCATCGGGGCTGTTAGCGGCGGTCGTGATGCTCGCCGCGAGCGCCCCGGCCGCGGCTGAACCACCGGAGCCGACCACCGCGCCGCCGGTCGGCGCGCAACCGGACGGCACGGTCACACTGGTGACCGGTGACGTCGTCACGGTCCGCGGGAACCGCGCTCAGGTGCGGCCCGGTCGTGGCCGCGCCGAGGTGCGGTTCGTGCAGCGACTGGACGAGCACGGCGACCTGCACGTGCTGCCGACCGACGTGCTGGGCGACGTGCGGTCGGGCGTGCTGGACGAGCGGCTGTTCGACGTCACCGGCCTGATCCGGGCCGGCTACGACGACCGCTCGACCCGCGTCACGCCGCTGATCGTGACCTCGACCGGCCCGGCCGTGGCCGGTGAGCCGCTGCCCAGCATCGGCGGGTACGCGGTCAAGGCGCCGAAGGACGCCGCGTTCTGGGCGGGCGCGCGGGCCGCGGGCGTGGCGAAGGTGTGGCTGGACGGCCCGGTCCGCGCCACGCTCGACCGCAGCGTCCCGCAGATCGGCGCGCCGCAGGCGTGGCAGGCCGGGCACACCGGCGCCGGCGCGAAGGTCGCGGTCCTGGACACCGGCGTCGACCCGGCGCACCCGGACCTCGCGGGCGCCGTCGTCGAGTCGCGCAACTTCAGCGACAGCCCCGACACCGACGACCGCGTCGGCCACGGCACGCACGTCGCCGCCACCATCACCGGCGCCGGCCGCTACCAGGGCGTGGCGCCGGACAGCGCGGTGCTCAACGGCAAGGTGCTCGACGACAACGGCGGCGGCTACGAGTCGGACATCATCGCGGGCATGGAGTGGGCCGTGGCGGCGGGCGCCGACGTGGTCAACATGAGCCTGGGCAGCTCCATGCGCACCGACGGCACCGACCCCATGTCGCAGGCCGTCAACCGGCTCACCACCGACGGCGGCGCGCTGTTCGTGGTCTCGGCGGGCAACAGCGGTCCGTCCGACCAGACGATCGGCAGCCCGGCCGCGGCCGACCTGGCGCTCACCGTCGGCGCGGTCGACCGGTCCGACGCGCTCGCGGAGTTCTCCTCGCGCGGCCCGCGCTGGGACGACGACGCGATCAAGCCGGACATCACCGCGCCGGGCGTGGACATCGTCGCGGCCAAGGCGAAGAACGGCCGCATCGGCACCCCAGTCGGCGACGCGCACGTCGCGCTGTCCGGCACGTCGATGAGCGCGCCGCACGTCGCGGGCGCGGCGGCGATCCTGGCCGCGCAGCACCCGGACTGGCCGGCCGCGCGGATCAAGGGCGCGCTCATGGCGAGCGCGAAGCCCAACGCCGACCTGACCGTGTACGAGCAGGGTGCGGGCCGGGTGGACGTGGCCGCGGCCGTCACGCAGTCGCTGGCGGCCGAACCCGCGTCGCTGAGCATGGGCGTGGCCCAGTGGCCGCACGCCGACGACCAGCCGATCGAGCGCAAGATCTCCTACCGCAACTCCGGCGCCACCCCGGTGACGCTGACACCGACCGCCGACCTGCGCGACCCGGCCGGCAACCCGGCGCCCGCGGGCATGGTCACGTTCTCGCCCTCGTCGCTCACCGTCCCGGCGGGCGGTGAGGCGGCCGTCGTCGTCACGGTCCACACCTCGCTGGAGTCGCCGGACGGCCGGTACGGCGGCGCCGTGGTGGCCACCGGCGGCGCGACGCCGCTGCGCACGCCGATCGGCGTGACCAAGGAGGTCGAGAGCTACGACGTGAAGATGACGTTCCTCGACCACACCGGCGCGCCGACGCCGGACTACTTCTTCCGGTTCGTGGACGTGAACCACCGCAAGGCGTACCTGGACCACGACCCGTCCGGCACGGTCGTCGCCCGCGTGCCCAAGGGCACCTACTACGCCGACGCGTTCATCCAGACCAGGCAGACGCAGCAGCTCACCCAGGTGCTGGAGCCCAGCGCCACCGTCACCGGACCCGCCGAGTTCGTGTTCGACGCCCGGGCGGGCAAGCCGATCGCGTTGTCGGTGGACGAGAAGGAGGCGGAGGTCGGCTACACCGAGGTGTTCTTCAGCCGCCGGGCGTCCTGGGGCGACACGGGCACCGGCTTCATCGGGTTCCCGCCGGGCGCCGTGCTGTTCGTGCCGTCGAAGACGTCCGCGCCCGGTGCGGCGAGTTTCGAGGTCGCGGGACGGCTGGCGAAGCCGGACGCCGACGGCACGTACCTCGGCAGCCCGTACCAGTACAACGTCGCGTGGCGGCACGACGGCGCGGTGCCCGAGCGGCTCGACCGGTCGTTCCAGCGCCGCGACCTGGTGAAGGTCAAGTCGTCGGTACCCTCGTCCGGACCCGGCACGACCGGGTTCCGCGACCAGATGGCGGGCGGACCGCTGCCGCTGGAGCTCACCGAGTACTACTCGCCTGGCGTCGACTGGTACGGCAGCTTCCTGCAGATGCCGGAGCCCCAGGCGTTCCCGCCGCAGAGCTCGCAGTCGACCTCCCTGCCGCGCCGGTTCACCGCGGGTCGCACGGTGACCGAGAAGTGGAACGCGGCCGTGTTCGGGCCGGCGTTCCCGACCTCGACCGCCGTGCACGAGTGGGCCGGGCGGCTCGGCGACGAGGTCGTGGTCTCGCTGCCGATGTTCACCGACCAGGACCCGAACCACCTCGGGTTCTCGGAGGTCTCGGCGGCGAAGACGACGCTGCACCGCGACGGCGCGCTGCTCGCCGAGTCGCCCTACGACGGGTACGTGGCGGGCGTCGTGCCGTCGGGCAAGGGCGTCTACCGGTTGCACACCGAAGCGGAGCGGTCCGGTGTGGCCGAGCTGTCCACCAGGGTGGTGGCGGACTGGTCGTTCACCTCGGAGCACGTGGCCGGGCCGGACCCGGCGGCGTTGCCGCTGCTCGCGGTGCGGTTCGCGCCGTCGCTGGACGCGGAGAACCGGGCGGCGGCCGGACGGCCGTTCGCGATCCCGGTGTACGTGCAGCGCAACGGGGTCACCGGGGCGCAGGGCGTGGCGAAGCCCGCCGTGCAGGTGTCCTACGACGACGGCACGACGTGGCGGCCCGCGCCGCTGCTCAGGGTCGGCGAGCGCTGGCTCGCGGCGGTCGTGCACCCGGCCGGCGCGAAGTTCGTCTCGCTCAAGGCCCAGGCGCGTGACGCCGCGGGCAACGCGGTCGACCAGACGATCATCCGGGCCTACGGCCTGAGGTGATCGACTCCCCGGACGCGCCCGGTCACCGGCCGGGCGCGTCCAACGGGTTGCCCGTCACCCGCTGCGCCCAGCCGTCGCGCATCAGCTCGGCGGCGGCGCAGCGCGGTTTGCGCTCGGCCTGGTCCTCTGCCCTGACCAGGAACGCGTCGGCGAACCCCAGCCGCGGGTAGCGGGTCACGACGTCGTCCTTGACCCGCTCGGCGAACCGGTCCAGCCCGCGCCCCGACACGTCGGCGCCGACCGCGACCTGCAACAGGTGGCTCTCCGGGTCCTCGTCGGCCGGCACGTCCTCGCGCATGTGCCGCACGATGACCTCGGTCAACCGGTCGCGCCGCACCCGTCCCCACCCGGCGCCGGCCGCGAACACCCACGCCACGTGCCCGCTCGCCTCCTCGAACGGCAGCGTGTGGCTGTCGAACGGCGGGGTGAGCGCGAGGTCGTGCAGCAGCGCGGCGACGTACAGCAGCTCGCCGTCGTGGGGAATGTCCACGTCGGCCGCGTGGGCGGTGGCCAGCGAGTAGGCGCGCAACGAGTGGTTGAGCAGCCACGGCTCGGCGTACTCGTGGCAGACCTCGAGCGCCGCGGCCGCGGCCTTCGAGTCCGGTCGGGTGAAGATGAAGTCCACGTCGTGCAGCCTAGGGGTGGTCGGCCGCTCGGCTACGGCACGACGCCGTCGGCGACCAGACCCGCCAGGACCGCCTCGCCGACCGCGGTCAGCGCCGACTGGGGCCGGATCATCACGGTGAACGTGCCGATCCGGCCGTCCTCGTCCAGCTCGATCAGGTCGATGCCGTCGACCTGCCTGCCGCCCACCACGGTGCGGAAGCGCAGGACGTGGCCGTCCGGCCCGTCGTACTGGCCGACGTACCGGAAGTCCTCGAAGGTCCGCTGGAGCACGCCGAACAGGGCGCGCACGGAGTCGATTCCCTCGAACGGGTGGAACTTCACCGGGCTGTGGAACGTGATGTCGTCGCTGAAGAACTCCGTCGCGCCGAGGACGTCGCCCGCCTCGACGGCCGCCTTGAACCGCAGTGCCGCGTTCATCCGTGCCTCCTGGTCAGATCGTGGCCGCGAGTCGCGTGCCCTGGTCGATGGCGCGCTTGGCGTCGAGCTCGGCGGCGACGTCCGCGCCGCCGATGACGTGCGTGACGACACCGCGGCCGGTGAGCGCGTCCACGAGGTCGCGCACGGGTTCCTGGCCCGCGCACACCACCACCGTGTCGACGTCCAGCACTTGCGGCCGTTCGCGCTTGGGCCCGAACGTGATGTGCAGGCCGTCGTCGTCGATCCGCTCGTAGTTCACCCCGGTCAGCTGCTCGACGCCCTTGGCCGCCAGCGCCGCCCGGTGCACCCAGCCCGTGGTCTTGCCGAGGCCCTTGCCGATCCGGGACGCCTTGCGCTGCAAGAGGTACACCTGCCGGGCGGGCTCGGCGGGCTTCGGCGCGGTGATGCCGCCGCGCACCAGCTCGGGGTCCGTGACGCCCCACTCGGCGCGCCACTCGTCCACGTCGAGGGCGGGGGAGGAGGCGTGGGTCAGGAACTCCGCCACGTCCACCCCGATCCCGCCCGCGCCGATCACCGCGACCCGGTCGCCGACCGGCGAGCCGTGGCCGACGACGTCCACGTAGGACAGGGCGCGCTCCACACCGGGGATGGCGGGCACGCGCGGCGCGACGCCGGTGGCGACCACGACCTCGTCGAAGCCGGCCACGTCGTCGGCGGTGGCCCTGGCGCCGAGGTGCAGCTTCACGCCGGTCAGCTCGATCCGCCGCCGGTAGTAGCGGATCGTCTCGGCGAACTCCTCCTTGCCCGGGATGCGGCAGGCGATGGCGAACTGGCCGCCGATGTCGTCGTCGGCCTCGAACAGCTCCACCTCGTGGCCGCGTTCGGCCAGGGCGGTCGCCGTCGCGAGCCCCGCCGGACCCGCGCCCACCACCGCGACCCGCTTGGCGCGGCGGGTCGGCAGCAGCCGGAGCGTGGTCTCGTTGCCCGCGCGCGGGTTGACCATGCAGGTCGCCTTCTTCAACGAGAACGTGTGGTCCAGGCACGCCTGGTTGCACGCGACGCACGTGTTGATCTCGTCGGCGCGGCCGGTCTCGGCCTTGCGCACCCAGTCCGGGTCGGCCAGGAACGGGCGCGCCATCGACACCAGGTCCGCGTCACCGCGCGCCAGCACCTCCTCGGCGACCTCCGGCATGTTGATCCGGTTCGAGGTGACCACCGGGATGCCGACGTGCGGGCGCAGCTTGGCGGTCACGTTCGTGAACGCCGCGCGCGGCACGGACGTGACGATCGTCGGCACCCGCGCCTCGTGCCAGCCGATCCCGGTGTTGATGATCGTCGCGCCGGCCGCCTCGACCTCCTGGCCGAGCGCGACGACCTCGTCCCAGGTCTGCCCGTCCTCGACGAGGTCGATCATCGACAGCCGGTAGACGATGACGAAGTCCGGCCCCGCGGCGTCGCGGCAGCGGCGCACGACCTCGACCGCGAGGCGTCGCCGGTTCTCGGCGCTGCCGCCCCAGCGGTCGGCGCGCTTGTTCGTGCGCGGCGCGAGGAACTGGTTGATGAAGTAGCCCTCGGAGCCCATGATCTCGATGCCGTCGTAGCCGGCCTCGCGGGCCAGCGCCGTGGCCCGAGCGAACGCGTCGATCTGCGCGCGCACGCCCCGGTCGGACAGGGCGCGCGGGCGGAACTTGGCGATCGGGGCCTTGAGCGCGGACGCGGACACGCTGAACGGGTGGTAGGCGTACCGGCCGGCGTGCAGCAGCTGGAGGGCGATCTTGCCGTCGTGCTCGTGCACGGCCTGCGTGATCACGCGGTGGTCGCGCGCCTCGCGGTGCGTGGTGAGCTTGGAGGCGAAGGGGTACAGCGAGCCCGTCCGGTTGGGCGAGAAGCCGCCGGTGACGATGAGGCCGACGCCGCCGCGCGCCCGTTCGGCGAAGTAGGCGGCCAGCGCGTCGAAGTCCTTGGCCCGGTCCTCGTTGCCGGTGTGCATGGAGCCCATGACGACCCGGTTGCGCAGGGTCGTGAAGCCCAGGTCCAGGGGCTTGAGCAGGGTGGGGTAGGCGGTCATCGCCGGTCGTCCTCTCGCATCGCGGCCAGCACCTCGTCGCACCACTCGACCAGCGCCTGCTCGGCCCGGATGCCGCCGCGCAGGACCAGGTACTGGTGCAGCCGCCGACCGGACAGGGCCGACGGGTCCGGGAAGTCCTTCTTCTCGATGGCGAGGTAGACGTCGAGGCGTTCGGCGTGCAGGTCGCGGTGCCGGGCGACCTCGCCGGTCAACGCCTTCGCATCGCCCAGCGACGCGCCGCGGATCTTGACCGAGAGGTCGTGCCGGATCGTCTCGGGCTCGCCGGGTGAGGCCAGCCAGCGGGCGAGCTCCTCGCGGCCCGCCTCGGCGACCTCGTACACCTTCTTGTCCGGGCGGCCGTCCTGGGCGACCTCGTGGCACGACACCCAGCCCAGCTCCACCATGCGCTTGAGCGTGCGGTAGATCTGCTGGTGGGTGGCGGCCCAGAAGAAGCCGATGGACTTCTCGAACCGCTGGGCCAACTCGTAGCCCGAGCCCGAGCGCTCGTCCAGCGACACGAGGATCGCGTGCTCCAACGCCATGGCGGTGACCGTAGCCGTGCAACGGGGTGCAGTGCAACAAGTTGCATAGGTAGCGCGAAAGCCCGGCAGCCCGGCGCGTGGACGGCGCCGGGCTGCCGGGATCAGGTCGTCGCCCGGCTAGAAGGCGTCCACGACGCAGGTGCTCGCCACGAAGCCGTCGATCGCGCCGTCGTTCTCCAGGTCGACCGCGATCCAGCCGTTGGCGTTGGTGACGCCGCACGCGCTGTACCGCCCGCCTGCCTCCAGCCACCCGCAGGCCAGCAGATCGCCCCGGTACACCGTGTCGATGACGCCGTAGTTGGTGCCGGGGCCGCTCCGGACGTTGAGCCTGTCGGTGTCGACCTCCACCCAGCCGGTGCTGCAGGTGGCGGCGGGCCGCGGGGCCTGCCGGTCGGACCCCGGGTCCTGCGCCGCGCCGGCGACGCCGCCGAAGGTCAACCAGCCGAACAGCGTCACGCCGACGGCGATCACGGACTTTGCCTTGTTCATCACTACCGCCTCGTTCGATCGGTGTCAGGTCCGGCGGGGACCGGTGCGCGGGTCGGCCACGGCGGTGGGGGTCGCCGAACGTGGTGGTCGCCGCGCCGGGCCCACGATGGCGTACCCATGGTGTGAACCTCTTGCAGAGTTCCTGCACGGCGCTGGTACGGGCGCTATGCCTGGTGTCGGGGAGAGAGGTCTCGGCGCACGGGGGTGAGGGGCGTGGCGGTCGTGTTGCGCTTGTTGGGGGAGGTGACCGCCGAGGTCGACGGGCGGCCGGTGGACCTGGGCGCGCCCAGGCAGCGGTGCGTGCTGGCCGCGCTGGCGGTCGACGTCGGCCGGGCCGTGCCGGTGGACCGGCTGGTCGAGCGGGTCTGGGGCGGGGAGGTCGCCAGACGGGCGCCGGCCACCCTGCACAGCTACATCTCGCGGCTGCGGCGGGCGCTGACCGGCGCGGACGGGGTGGCGATCGTGCGCCGGTCCGGCGGGTACGCCCTGGTCGCCGACGCGGTGGTGGACCTGCACCGGTTCCGCCTGCTGTGCGGTCGCGCCCGCGAGGACGATGCCGTGCGGTCGTTGACCGAGGCGCTCGCGTTGTGGCGCGGTGAGGCGCTGACCGGCCTGGCCGGCGAGTGGGTGGGCGCCGTGCGCGACCGGTTGCGGCAGGAGCGTTCGGCCGCCGAGCACGACCTGGTGGACGCCCGGCTGCACGCGGGGGAGGGCGCGGAGCTGGTGGCGGAGCTGTCCGCGCGCGCCGCGCGGCACCCGTTGGACGAGCGGGTGGCGGGCCAGTACCTGCTGGCCCTGCACCGGGCCGGGCGCACCCCGGACGCCTTGGCGCACTACCGGCAGGTCCGCACGCGGTTGGTCGAGGAGCTGGGCGCCGAGCCCCGGGAGGCGCTGCGGGAGCTGCACCGGCGGATCCTCGCCGCCGACCCGGCGCTCGCCGCGTCGCCCCCGTGCGCCGCGGCAGTGGTGCCGCGTCAGCTGCCGGCCGCGCCCGTGCCGTTCGTCGGCCGGCGCGACGAGCTGGCCCGGCTCGACGTCGTGGGAACGGCCGTCACCGCCGTCGTCGGCGCGGGCGGCATCGGCAAGACGTGGCTGGCGCTGCACTGGGCGCACCGGCGGCTCGACCGGTTCCCCGACGGCCAGCTGTTCGTCGACCTCGGCGGTGACGGCGCGCCGATGGACCCGGTGGTGGCGGTGCGCGGGTTCCTGGACGCGCACGGCGTCGACCGGCAGCCGACGGACCCGCACGCCCGGGCCGCCCTGTTCCGCAGCCTGGTCGCGCAGCGGCGGATGCTGCTGGTCCTGGACAACGCCGCCGACACGGCCCAGGTCACCCCGCTGCTGCCGGGTGGCCGGTCGTGCGCGGTGATCGTGACCAGTCGCGACAGCCTGCCGGGGCTGCTCGTCGGGCACGGCGCCGCGCACGTGCCGCTGGACGTGCTGTCCAGGACGGAGTCCCACGCGTTCCTGACCGCGCGACTCGGCGCGGCCCGGGTGCGGGAGGAACCCCGTGCGGTGGCGGAGCTGGTGGGTCTGTGCGGCGGGTTCCCGCTGGCGCTGGGCATCGCCGCGGGCTACGCGTGCACCCGCCCGCGCCTGCCGCTGAGCGCGCTGGTCGCCGAACTGCGGGAGTTCGACCTGACCTCGTGGACCGACGGAGACCTCGCGCCGGGCCCGTGCGGCGTCCCGTCGTGGCGTCGCCGGACCTCCCGGGACCAGGGCCGCCTGGCCTCCCTCTCGGTCCTGGCGCCGACCTCCTGCCCCACGACCGACCGCTTCGGTTCGACGGGTGACTGCGGAGCGGCCGGGCGCGCCGATCGCTGGACCGGGCCACGGGTTCGCTGACCGGCACCGCCCCCCGCCGAGGCTGCCCCCACCCAACGACCCCCATTACCTCGGCCGCGCCGGAGCTGACCGGTCAGGTGGGCGGCTCGTGGCGACGGGTGGCCGGACCGGGCCGCCGGGTCAGTCGGTCGGGTCCGGACGGCGGGCGGCGATCAGCACTTCCAGGCCGTCCAGGATCCGGTTCAGGCCGAACGCCCAGCCGTTGTCGCGGGGTGCGCCGTTGATCGACCGCGCCGCCTCGTGCAGCGCCGGGAAGCGGTCGCGGTGCTCGTGCAGGACGGTCCGCAGCTGCTTCTGCTCCGTCCACGGCTGCGTGCCCGCCGTCGCGCCCGACTGCGTGTTGCGGATGTGCCCGCTGAGCAGGAACACCGCGTCCATCCGCTCGCCGCCGTCGAGCCCGGTGCCGTCGAGCGCGGCCACCGCGGCCTCCGTCCAGCCCACCTCGCGCGGACCGGTCAGGCGCTCACCGGTCGTCGCGGCCGGCAGCCACGGGTGACGTCGCCACGTCTCCCGCATCAGGTCGGCCCACCTGACCAGGCTCGGCCGCCACCCGCCCGGCACGCCGCTCAGGTCCGGCGGCTCGCCGACGGCCGACTCGATCATCACCGCGACCAGCTCCGCCTTGCTCGCGACGTGCCGGTACAGCGCCATCTTCGTGACGTCCAGCCTGGCGGCGACCTGCTGCATCGACACCGACGCCATGCCCTCCGCGTCGGCGACCTCGATCGCCGCGGCGGCGATGCGGTCGACGGTGAGCGCGAGCCTGGCCGGCCGTGCGGGCTTGTCCCGCGAACCCCACAGCAAGTCCACGCCCTGGTCCTCGCTCGCCATCCGCTCACCGGCTTCCGAAATCGGGGGTTGCTCACGTTGTCGATCTGTGTCTATCGTACACCCAGTGTCCGACGGACACACAAGTATCCGCAGGACACGCCGGTGTCCGCCTGTGCCAATGGGGGCTGTAGACCATGTCCGTGAAGATCTTCGTGAACCTGCCGGTGACCGACCTGACCAAGTCGATCGAGTTCTTCGCCGCGCTCGGCTTCGCGCACAACCCGCAGTTCACCGACGAGAACGCGTCCTGCGTCGTGTTCAGCGACACCGTCTACGCGATGCTGGTGACCAAGCCGTTCTTCAAGACGTTCACCACCAAGGAGATCGCCGACGCCGCCACGACCACGGAGGCGATCGTGGCGCTGTCCCTGGACAGCCGCGAGCAGGTCGACGAGGTGGCGGACAAGGCGCTGGCCGCGGGCGGCGGGTTCGTCCGGGACGCCGAGGACCACGGCTTCATGTACGGCCGCAGCTTCGAGGACCTCGACGGCCACATCTGGAACCTGTTCTGGATGGACGAGGCCGCGGCGCAGGGCTGAGCCCCGGCCGGGACGCGGACGCCCGGCTGATCACCCGAGCCTGAAGGACCGGGCCGGGTGATCAGCCGGTGACCGGCCGGCGTCAGCCGAGCTGCCACTGCTGGTCGGCCGCGCCGACGCAGTCCCACATCACGACGGCGGCGCCGTTGCCCCGGTTGGCGGCGGGGATCGTCAGGCACTTGTCGTTCGAGTTCCGCAGCTCGCTGCCGTTGAACCGCCACTGCTGCCCCTGGCAGTCCCACTGGTTGAGGCCCGCGCCGTTGGCGCCGTTGCCGTCGTTGACGTCGAGGCACCTGCCGCTGAACACGTTGCGGTACTCGCTGCCGTTGCTCTCCCACCTCTGGCCGTCGCCACCGGTGCAGGTCCACATGGCCACGGCGCCGCCGTTGGCCCTGTTGCCGCCCCGGACTTCAAGGCACAACCCGCTCAGCCTCGAGACGATCTGGACGCCGACCTCCGCCTGCTCGGACCGCGGCTGCGGCGCGGTGCCCGCCGAGGCCGACGCGCTGACGAGACCGCCGACCGCCAGCGCCGCGGCGGCCACGCCCGTGAGAAGCCCTTTCGAACCGGACCGGATCATGGTGTCCTCCCCTTGAACCCCTGGTGCAGGTCCGCGCTGCCACGCGACCTGCGCTGAACCCTCCGCCGGGTGGCGGCTCGGCGGGTATCCCGAAAGTTGGGGGTGCCGGGCGGGCGACCGCGGCGTTGCGGGGCGGTCGCGAACGGCTCACACTGCGCGGTGTGAGCCGTTCGGGGGAGCGGTTGCTGCGCGAGCTGACCGCGGCGACCGGACAGGGTGCGAGCTGGGCCGAGTCCGGCGCGGAACTCTCACGGGCCGTCGCGTCCGTGGTGCCGCACGACGGGGCGCGCTTGACGGGTCTGGGTCCGGCGACCGGGTTCGGACCGGCTTCGTTCAGCTTCTGGCACGGTTACGAAGCGGACTTCGGCCAGGGGTTGCTGCGCGGTTGCCACACGGGCCAGGACCCGTGCCTGCGCGAGGACCTCGCGCGGCGACCGGTCCCGGTCGACGTGGTGGCGGGCGCGGGCGACGGCCCTCGGCACCGCGCGGTGCGGCGGCTGTTCGCCGATCACGGCGTCCAGAGCGAGCTGCGGCTGCTGCTGCGGGACGCCCGCGGCGTGTGGGGGACGCTCGGCCTGATCCGGGCGCGCGGCGCCCGGCCGTTCAGCGACGAGGACCTCGGCAACGCCGCGCGGCTCGGACCGACGTTGGTGGCGTTCCTCCGCCGGTACGTGACCGCGGGCCCGCTGGTGCCCGCCGCGGAGAGCCCGCCGCCGGGCGTGATCGTCCTCGGCCCGGACCACGAGATCAGAGCGGCCACTCCGGCGGCGCTCGCGTGGCGGGAGCGGCTGCAGAGCCGCCTGCGCGCTCCTGAGTGGACCGGCAGGTCCTTCTTCGCCGGGATGTCCGCCTCGGCCCGCGCCCCGGCGGGCGCGCCGCTGGTGCTGGGCCCGGCGGCGAGCTACGGGCGGTGGGTCGCGTGCCAGGCGGAGCGGCTGGACGCCGACGGCGCGGGCGACGTGGCGGTCGTCATCCAGGCGGCCACGGCCGCGCAGCTGCTCCCGTCCTTCTGCTCCTGGTACGGCATCACGGCCCGCGAGCGCCAGGTCGTCGAGCAGTTGCACGCGGGTGCGGCGCCCAAGCACATCGCCCGCAGGCTCGACCTGTCGGTGCACACGGTCAACGACCACCTGAAGGCGATCTTCCGCAAGACCGGCGCCCGGGGCCGCGACGAGCTCATCGCCGCGATCAACTGACCGTGCCGCCGGACGCGGGGGGGGGGGGGCACGAACCCGCGCCCCCCCAAAGGAAGAGGGGCGGGGTGGGGA
>NZ_JBEOVG010000132.1:0-19538 GCF_040295345.1 Actinosynnema sp. NPDC002837 | reverse complement strand
CTGGACGCGCTGGGGTGGCGGATGGCGGGCCTGGAGGCCCGGGTCGACGGCGCGCTGGTCGCCCGCGACCTCGGCGACCGCTCGCGCGCCGTGGCGGAGCTGACCGCGGCGGGTGCGGCCCGGCGCGGCGGACCGGCGGCGCACCGCGTGCAGGGCTGGTACGCCGAGGCGTTGCGGCGCGACCTGCTCGGCAACACGCGCGGCGCGCAGATCGCGTTGCGGCGCGGGTTGGCGCTGCTCGACGAGTACCGGGTGTCCCTGGGCGCGACGGAGCTGCGGGCGTTGAGCGGGGCGCAGGGCGCGGCGCTGGCGTCGGAAGGCCTGCGCACGGCGGTCGCGGGCGGCCGGGCCGGACGGGTGCTGAGCTGGGCGGAGGCGTGGCGCGCGGGCGCGCTGCGGATGACGCCCGCCCGGCCGCCGGAGGACTCCGGGCTGGCCGACGCGCTGGCCGAGCTGCGCGCCGTGACGGCGGACCTGGAAGCGGCGTCCACGGCGGGGCGTCCGACGGCGGCGCTGCGGCAGCGGCAGGTGCGCGGCGAGCAGCGGGTGCGCGAGCTGACCCGGCGCACCGGCGGCGGTGGCGCGGTGTTCAAGCCGCCCGCGGTCGGCGAGCTGGCCCGGGCGCTGGGCACGTCGGCGTTGGTGGAGTACGTCGACCACGACGGCGAGCTGCTGGCCGTGGTCGTGGCGGGCGGCCGGGCGTCGCTGCACCGGCTCGGCCCGGCGGCCGGCGCGCTGCGCGAGCTGCGGCTGCTCCGGTTCGCCCTGCACCGGCTCGTGACGCTGCCCGATCACGTCGACCGCACCCCGGTGCGCGCGGGCGCCGAGCACGCGGCCCGGTTGCTGCAGAACCGGCTGCTGGAACCGTTGCGGCGGCGGCTCGACGACCGTCCGCTGGTGCTCGCGCCGACCGGCCTGCTCGGCGGCCTGCCGTGGTCCGCGCTGCCCGCGTGCCGCGGCCGCGCGGTGACCGTGGTGCCGTCGGCGACGGTGTGGCTGCGTGCGGCGACGTCCGAGCTCGTGTCGCACGACCGGGTGGTCCTGGCGGCGGGTCCGCGGTTGCCGGCCGCGCCGACGGAGATCACCGCGATCGCGTCGCTCGGCCCGGTCCGGCCCTCGGTGCTGGTGGGCGGCGCGGCGACGGTGGACGCGGTGGCGTCGGCGATGGACGGCGCGCCGCTGGCGCACGTGGCCGCGCACGGCTCGTTCCGCGCGGACAACCCGCTGTTCTCCGCGCTGGAACTGGCCGACGGCCCGCTCACCGTCTACGACCTCGAACGGCTGCGCACACCGCCCGCGCGGGTCGTGCTCTCGGCGTGCGACTCGGGCCTGTCGGCGGTGCGACCCGGCGACGAGCTCATGGGGTTCACCGCCGCGCTGCTCGGGCTCGGCACGCGCACGCTGGTCGCGCCGGTCATCCCGGTGCCAGCCGAGGTGACCACGCCGCTGATGGTCGACCTGCACCGCAGGCTCGGCGCGGGCCACCCGCCCGCGGAAGCGCTGGCGGGCGCGCAAGAGGCGCACCGGGACGACGGCGACGTGGCGTTCGCCGCGAGCGCCGGGTTCCTGTGCTTCGGCGCATGAGGATCGAACACGGGAGGACCGGGAGATGGCGTTCGACGAGCACCTGGCCGAACGGATCCGCGACGAGGTCGGCGACCTGCCCGGCCTGAGCGCCAAGCGGATGTTCGGCGGCGTCGCGTTCCTGCTGCACGGCAACATGCTCGTCGGCGTGATGGGCGACGACCTGATCGCCCGCGTCGGCCCCGACGCGGCCGGGGAGTGCCTCGCCCTGCCCGGGACGCGGGTCTTCGACCTGACCGGCAAGGTGATGCGCGGCTGGGTCGTGGTGGACGGCTCCGAGCTGGACGAGGACTCCGGCCTCACCGACTGGATCGGCCGGGCCCGCGAGTTCGTCGAGACCCTGCCGCCCAAGTAGGTTGGCGCCGTGGACAAGAGCGCGGACGCACGGGACATGCTGGCGGTGGCGGTGGCCGAAGCGCGCGCCGGGCTCGCCGAGGGCGGCATCCCGATCGGCGCGGCCCTGTTCGCCGCCGACGGCACGCTCCTGGGCCGCGGCCACAACCGGCGGGTGCAGGACGGCGACGCCTCCACCCACGCCGAGACCGCCGCGTTCCGCGCCGCGGGCCGCCGGGCGAGCTACCGCGACACCGTCATGGTCACCACGCTGTCACCCTGCTGGTACTGCAGCGGGCTCGTTCGCCAGTTCGGGATACCCCGGGTGGTGATCGGCGAGGCCCGGACGTTCCACGGCGGTCACGACTGGCTCGCCGAGCACGGTGTCGAGATCACGCTGCTGGACGACCAGGCGTGCGTCCGGCTGATGACCGACTTCATCGCCGCCAAGCCCGAGCTGTGGTTCGAGGACATCGGCCAGGATTAACGCGCCGCGCCGCACGGCGACACAATCCCGACACGGGCCGACGCCACCATCGGCGGGCATGGAACCGTGGCACGTCGACGAAACACTGGCCTCCCTGGTGCTGGCCGAGGGCGCGGTGGCGGTGGAGGTGCCGGCCAGCTGGGGCGCCGAGGTCAGCACCCACCTCCGCTCCGCCGGACCGCTCGGGCCGATCCTCGCCGTGCCCGGTCCCCGGCTGCGCTGGCTGTTCCTCGCCAGACCCGACCCGGAACCCGTGGCGGGGCACGTGCCGCCGCCCGACGTCCGCTACTGGCACGGCCCGCGGCGCGTCCCGGCGGCCGAATCGCGGTGGGTGGTGCCCCCGGCGGGCGCACTGCCCCCGGTGGGGGCGGTGCGCTGCGCCATCAGGACGGTCCGCCGGTTCTGGTAGGGCGACGGCGGCCTAGAACCGGTCCAACGCCTCTTGCACGGAACCGACGACGGTGAACACCGAGCTCAGCCCGGTCGCCTCGATCGGCCGCTGCGTCGCCCGGCTGGTCGCCACCAGCACCAGCGGCACGCCGAGCGCGCTCGCCCGCTGACTGCCGACGACCAGCGACTCCAGCCCGGCCGAACCGAGGAAGCGCACCCCACCGAGGTCCACCACCACACCGCGCACGTTCTCGACCAGGTGCTCCGTGAGCGGCCTGGTCAACTCCTCCGCGCTGCTCGTGTCCAACTCGCCCGACACGTGCAGCACAACCACGCCGTCCGCGGGTCTGTCGACCCGAACGGAAGCGAGCGTCGCCGCGGGTTCTGGCACGCCGGTACTCCTCTCACTCAGCGACGCCGGCGCGGCGTCGAATCCTTCACGGTAGACCTCAACGGCCGTCGTCGACCGTTTCAGCCAAGATGAGGTCGACCAGCCCGCGCGCGTCCGGCGAGCCGCCGAACGCCCGGCGCTGGCGCGCGGCGCCGCTGCCGTGCGCGCCCAGCCAGGCCAGGTGATCCTCCACAGTGGACAGCGCGGAGGCGTCCTCCAGGGCGTTCGCGCACCACGACACCAGTTCGGCCACGCGATCCCGGGCCGGCACCAGGTTGCCCGTGCGCGGGTCGACGGCCAAGCCGTCCACGCCGTCGCGCGCGGCCCGCCAGTACGCGGCGCGCAACATCACGTCATCCACCCGTTCGGGTTCCCCCGACTCGGCGGCGGTGCGGGCGAACGCCCGGATGACCTCGGCGATGACGACCGCCTCGCGCGCCGTCATCGGGATGTCCGAGACCCGCACCTCGACCGTGGGGTGCTGCGCGGACGGCCGCACGTCCCAGTAGACCATCCCGGTGTCGAGCAGCACCTCCGTCGACTCCAGCGCCCCGACCAGCCGGTCGTACTCGGCGGCGGAACCCAGGTGCGGCGGCGGGCCGCTGATCGGCCACCGCGACCACACGATCGTGCGCCAACTCGCGTAACCCGTGTCCTCGGCCTGCTCGATCGGGGAGTTCACGCTCAACGCCAGCAACGTCGGCAGCCACGGCCGCAGGGCGTTCGAGACCCGGACCGCGACGTCCCGGTCCGGCACGCCCACGTGGACGTGCATCCCGCACACGCCCTGACCGCCGATGATCGCGCGGTGCGAGTGCTCCATCATGCGGTAGCGGCGGTCGTCCGTGCCCGGCGGCGGCCCCAGCGTGCCGATCGGCGGAATCGCCGAGGCCAGCAGCCGGCATCCCGCCGCGTGCGCGGCCTTCGCCAGGTGGAGGCGACCGCCGACGACCTGCTCCGCCAACTCCTCGGCGGTCGTGCACACCGGCGTGGCGACCTCGATCTGGAACGGCGTCAGCTCCCGTTGCACGTCGTGGCCCGCGCCGGCGTGCTGCGCGACCGAGTCGGCCAGGGGCACGGGTCGGCGCGACTCCGGGTCGACGAGGAGGAACTCCTGTTCGACTCCCACGGTCCACGGCTGTGTCATGCCGGTCCCATACCCAGTTGGCCCGGGTTTCAACCACGGTGTTGTGGATCGTTCGGGTGGTCCGCGTTTCACCGGGTCGCGGTCGGGAACCTGGGCGCTGTGAGATTGCGCCGCAGTGATCCGTCCGGGCCCGGTTGGCGTCGCCGTGCCCGTGGGCGGGGGTTCAGCTACGTCGACGCCGACGGCGAGCCGCTCGACGCCGAGTCCGTGGCGCGGATCAAGGCCCTGGTCATCCCGCCCGCGTGGCGCGACGTGTGGGTGTGCCCGCACCCGAACGGCCACATCCAGGCGGTGGGCACGGACGCGGCCGGGCGGCGCCAGTACCTGTACCACGAGCGGTGGCGGCAGGACCGGGACGAGGAGAAGCACGACCGGGTGCTCGTGCTGGCGCCGTTGCTGCCGGGGTTCCGGGCGGAGGTGGCGCGAGAGCTGAGCGGGCGGGGGCGGTCGCGGCGGCGGGTGCTGGCGGTGGCGTTGGCGGTGCTGGAGCGCGGGGTGTTCCGGGTCGGGGGTGAGACGTACGCGGCGGACAACGGGACCCACGGGGTGGCGACGTTGCTGTGCTCGCACGTGGCCGTTCGACGGTCCACTGTGGAGTTCTGCTACCCGGCGAAGGGCGGGATCGAGTTCACGACGGTGGTGGAGGACGAGGCGTTGGCGCGGGCCGTTCGGGGGTTGCTGCGGGGGCGGGGCGGGGACGAGCGGCTGCTGGTCGACTCGCGGGGGTGCGCGGTCGGGTCGGACGACGTGAACGAGCGGTTCAAGGAGCTGGTGGGGTCGGAGTTCTCGGTGAAGGACCTGCGGACGTGGCACGCGACGGTGTTGGCCGCCGCGGCGTTCGCGAGGGAGGGCCGGCCGGAGTCCGCGCGGGGGCGGAAGCGGGTGGAGGCGGCGGTGGCGCGGGAGGTGGCCGAGCACTTGGGGAACACGCCGGCGGTCGCGAGGAAGTCCTACATCGACCCGCGGGTGGTGCGGCTGTACCACGAGGGGGTGATGATCAGACCGAGGACGGCTGATCGTGAGACAGTGGAACGGGCCGTGCTGCGGATGCTACGGAGGTGAGATCCCCTCATGTGCACCATTCCCGCAGGTCGGTCGGTCGTCCGGTCACACTTTCGAGTGATCAACGGCCAAAAATGTACGGAAACACCGTTACCGCACCTCGGTTAAAACCATGAGGAGCCCTCGCCAACCACCCATCCGCTTTCACCCACCCCACCCACTACATCCGCCGCCCCATCCACCACCATCCGCCGACCACCATCCGCCGACCGCCGACCGCCGACCGCCGACCGCCGACCGCCGACCGCCTCAACCTCATCCGTTCCCACCGCAATCGCCGGCCACCGCGACACCCGCCACCGACATCGCTGGCCCGCGGGCGTCACCGATCCGCGAGCATCACCGGTCTGCGGGCATCACCGGTCTGCGGGCATCACCGGTCCGCGACCATCACCGGCCAACGGGCGTCATCGGCCGGCGGCATTGCCCGTCACCGCATCGCCGGCCGAGCCGGCCACCGGTCGGGCAGTAGTGGACGACGTCACTCGCGGAGCAGGGCGCCGACGTCTTCGTGCAGCCGAACCGCGCCGCCGACGAGCACGATCTCGGCCCCGCACTCGACCGCCCGCAACGGCAGCACCTCGTCGGCCCGCCCGTCGTCGACCTGCTGCGAGCCGACGAGCGTGTCGGTGAGCAGGAGGGTGTCGACCCGGCCCTCGGCCAGTGCCTGCCGGACCGCGACCAGTCCGTGCACCGCGCGTCCGGTGAGCCGCGTGGACTCGTCGCGGAACCGTTCGACCACTGCCCGTCGGGCGTCCTGGTTCGCCCGCCCGGCCAGGTGCAGCACAGCACGATCGGGTGGTCCCTCGACCTCGACCACCAGGTGGTGGTAGCGGGTCGGCAGGGCTACCCGCAGTGAGCGCCGCCCGGCCAGCGGCCCGGCCAGCACCAGCAGCGGCGCACCCAGCAGGTCGACCAGGCTGGCCGCTTCCTCGGCGACGTCGGCCAACTCCTCGGCGTCCAGGCGTCGTCCGGGACGTCGCGCGCCCACCGTCGCCACCGCCACCGGGCGGCCGGTCGGGTCGACGCCGCGCAGGTCCGCCCCGTGCTCGCCGACCTGGACGACCACGTGCGGCAGGAGGGGTTCGGACAGGTCGACCAGCGGCAGGATGTAGGGGAGCGGGCCGGTGCGGGCCGTGTAGCCGGTCGGTGGGACGGGGACGTACTGGTCGACCAGCACGCGTCCGCCGCCCACGATCAGGCCACGCCCGGCGAGGCCGCGCGGGGTCGTGCCGGACACGATCGCGTTGTGCGCCAACGCTACGAGGTACGGGTCGGCGGCCATGGCTTGGAGCTGGTCGCGCATCGCCCGCCACCGAAGGTCCACGTGATCACCGACGTCGAGGTACACGGAGACGAACGGTCCTTCGACGTCGACCAGGTTTTGCAGACTCGCCGTGTGCATCGGTTCGGTCCTCCCCGTTCGGGTTACACGGGTGATACCCGAAAGGGGGTGGGTGCAACCGCGTCCACCGGCATCGGCACTGGCATCGGCACTGGCATCCGAACCGGCATCCGAACCGGCATCGGCATTGGCATCGGAAAGTGCGCCGATGATTGAGGAACGGTCCGCGATCGGTGCGGGGGAACGGTCATCGTGGACGGGGTGCCGACCGGTCTGCGAGCGGGTGCGGCGAAGGTGCGAGCGGGTGCGGTGAGGGAGGGGAGAGGGGCGGGGTTAGTGGGAGCCGGTGGCGCGGCGGGCGCGTTGTTCGCACCACGCGCAGCCCTCCGCGACGCCCACGGAGGCGAAGCCGATCAGCAGGTGCACCGCGTTGCCGACGATCCCGGCGTCCATCGCCCCGCCCGGCGCACCCACCCCGAACGCGAACACGACCAGGTACACGACGCCCATCATCGAGCCGGCCAGCCGAGCCACCCGGGTCCGCACGGACGCCACGCCGAGCACCCCGCCGGTCACCAGGTGCAGCACCGCCAACCTCGGCTCGGACCGCACGAGGTCCACCACGCCCCACGCGACCAGCAGCACGCCCAGGATCAGGGCTGCCCGCTGCGGCCACGCCAGGGTCACCGGGCCTGCTACCACTGCGACCACCCCATCCCGTCCAGACCGAGCGCCGACCGAGCCTCGACCGAAGACCCGGCCGAAGACCCGACCGGACCCCGGCCGAAGACCCGAACGAAGCCCTCACCGCGCACGAGCGCTACTCATCATCGAGCAACGAGCGCAACCGGGCCAAGGACCGGCTCAGCAGTCGCGAGACGTGCATCTGCGACACGCCGACCGAGTCCGCGATCTGGCTCTGCGTCATGCCCCGGAAGAACCGCAGCACCACGATCCGCCTCTCCCGCTTGGGCAGCCCGCGGAGCATCGGGTCCAGCGCGTGGTGCAGCTCGACGACCTCCAACGCCGGATCGTCGCTGATCAGGCGTTCGGCGTAGTTCAGCTCCTCGCTGATCGACTGCTCGTCCAACGACAGCAGGTGGTACGCCGACGTCGCGTGCAGCCCCTCGTAGACCTGGTCCACCCCGATGCCGAGGTGCCTGGCGACCTCGCTGGGCGTCGGCGTGCGCCCCGACACGCGCGACAGCTCCACCCGCGCCGTGTCGATGGCGACGCACAGCTCCTTCAACCGCCGCGGCACGCGCAGCGCCCACCCCTGGTCGCGCAGGTACCGCCGCACCTCGCCGGTGATGGTCGGCACGGCGAACGCCAGGAAGTCGATACCGCGCGTGACGTCGAACCGGTCCACGGCGTTGATCAGCCCGACCGCCGCCACCTGCCGCAGGTCCTCCACCGACTCCCCGCGCTCGGCGAACCGGTCGGCGATGTGCCTGGCCATCGGCAGGTGCTCGGTGACCAGCCGGTCACGCAGCCGCTGGTAGCGCTCGCCGTCCCGCTCCGCCTCCGCCAGCTCGTGGAACAGCGGCTGGTAGTCCACCGCGTTCATGCCCGGCACCTCAGCTCGACCCGCAACCGGCCCTCCCCGTCGACCCAGGTGGCTACCGCGTCGGTCACGGAGCTGACAACCCGCCAGTACAACGAGTCATGATCGGGGACGGTGACGGCCGATGACCGGACCTCCGCCCGGAAGCGCACGGAATCACCTTCCCGGGCGAACCGGCACCGCAGCACGGCCGCGGGGTCCAGGGTCCGGGAGATCAACGCGCTGCACGCCTCGTCGACGGCGATGACCAGGTCGACGGCCAGCTCGGGCGTGCGCCTGGCGATCGCGCCGGCGACCGCGCGGATGACCGAGAGGTGGGCGGGCCTGGCCGCCACCCTGAGCTCCACCTCCGAGGCGTCCATGCGCGGCGAACGCTCCTCACATCCCTGGTCGCGGACGCCGGGGGCATACCCACGGACCCCTCCCGCTACACCCGTCCACACAGGACTGAGCAACAGAATCGTGAAAGCCGAACATGCCGTGGGCTGGTTCATCACGGTTTGCGAACAGCGGTAGGTAACCCTGTGATCGGAGTCATACTGATCGCCTCCCCGACATCCCCGGAGGCGCCTGGTGCTCGAGGCGAACAACCTTGAGGTGGTCTACGACGACGTGATGTTGGTGCTGCGCGGCGTGAGCCTGAAGGTCCCGGAAGGGCGGATCGTCGCCCTGCTGGGCGCGAACGGAGCGGGCAAGACGACGCTGCTGCGAGCGCTGTCCGGCCTGCTCGACGTGCACGACGGCAAGGTCACCCGCGGCCGGATCACCCTGGACGGCGATCCGATCCACCGCGCCTCGCCGTCGCGCATCGCGTCGCTCGGCGTGAAGCAGGCGCTGGAGGGCAGGCGCATCCTGGCCGAGCTGTCGGTCGAGGAGAACCTGCGCATCGGCGGGCACAGCAGGCCGCGCGGCGTCAAGCAGAACCTGGACCGGATGTACGAGTTGTTCCCCAGGTTGCGCGAACGGCGGCGGCAGAGCGCCGGCTACCTGTCCGGTGGCGAGCAGCAGATGCTCTCGATCGGCCGGGCGCTGATGTCCGAGCCGCGCTACCTGCTGCTCGACGAGCCGAGCCTCGGCCTGGCCCCGCTCATGGTCCAGCAGATCCGCGACCTCATCGTGAAGATCAACGCGGCGGGCACGACCGTGCTGCTGGTCGAGCAGAACGCGACCATGGCGCTGTCCATCGCCGACCACGGCTACGTGCTGGAGACCGGCAAGGTCGTGATGGACAAGCCGGCGGCCGCGCTGCTGGCCGACGAGGACGTGCGCGAGTTCTACCTGGGCCTGCGCGCCGAGGGCGCCGCGCGGTCGTTCCGCGACGTGAAGCACTACAAGCGGCGGAAGCGGTGGTTGTCGTGAAGCCCGAAGACCGGAGCGCCGAAGCCGGGAGGAACGTGCTCGACGTGCGGGACGTGCGGCTGGCGTTCGACGGCGTCACCGCCGTGGACGGCGTGTCGTTCCACGTCGCCGCGGGCGAGCTGTTCGCCATCATCGGACCCAACGGCGCGGGCAAGACGTCGATCTTCAACGTGCTGTCCGGCGTGTACCGGCCGCAGCAGGGCTCGGTCCTGTTCGAGGGCGAGGAGGTGCTGGGCCGGCGCCCGCACAAGGTCGCCGCCATGGGCATCGCCCGCACGTTCCAGAACATCGAGCTGTTCGCCCACCTGACCGTGGTGGAGAACCTGATGCTGGGCAGGCACAACCACATGCGGTACGGGGCGCTGGCCGCGTTCGCGTGGGTCGGCCGGGCCCGGCGCGAGGAGCTGGCCAACCGGGAGGCGGTCGAGGAGGTCATCGACTTCCTCGAGCTGGAGCAGTGGCGACGCCTGCCGGTCGGCCTGCTGCCGTACGGCGTGCAGAAGCGCGTGGAGCTCGGGCGCGCGCTGGCGATGGAGCCGAAGGTGCTGCTGCTGGACGAGCCGGTCGCGGGCATGAACGTCGAGGAGACCGAGGACATGGCGCGGTTCGTGCTCGACGTCCGCGACGAGCTCGGCATCGCGATGGTCATGGTCGAGCACGACATGGGCCTGGTGATGGACCTCGCCGACCGGGTGATGGTGCTGGACTTCGGCAAGCCGATCCGCACCGGCACGCCCGCCGAGGTGCAGCAGGACCCGGACGTGGTGCGCGCCTACCTCGGCGAGGCGCACCAGAACGCGGGAGGTACGGCATGACGACGGCCACGACCACCGGGCTCACCACCGTGGTGACCCGCGTCCGCGACCGCGCGGCCCGCACGCCGGACGCGGTGGCGTTGCGGGCCAAGGACTTCGGCATCTGGCGCGAGGTGACCTGGGCGGGGTACTGGGCGCAGGTCGAGCTGGTCGGCCACGCCCTGCTGGCGCTCGGCGTCGACGCGGGCGACCGGGTCGCGATCGGGTCGGAGAACCGCCGCGAGTGGCTCTACACCGACCTCGGCGCGGCGGCCGTGCGCGCGGTCACCGTGGGCCTGTACCCGACGAACCCGGCCGCCGAGGTCGCGTACCTGCTCTCGCACTCCGCCACCCGCGTGCTCATCGCCGAGGACCAGGAGCAGGTGGACAAGGCGCTGGCCGTGCTGGACGCCCTGCCCGACCTGGAACGCATCGTCTACATCGAGCCGCGCGGCATCCGGCACCGCTACGACAACCCGAAGCTGCTGTCGTGGGACGACTTCCTGGCCATGGGCGCGGAGCACCGGGAGCAGAACCCGGACGCGGTCGCGCGCCGGATGCGCGAGGTCGAGCCGGACGACGTGATGACGTTGATCTACACCTCGGGCACGACCGGGCCGCCCAAGGGCGCGATGCTGACCGTGGCCAACGTGGAGTTCGCCGTCCAGTCGCTGGTCGAGGGCGGCGGGTTCACCGAGCCGCCGCCGTCGCCGAAGGACGTCACGCTGTCGTACCTGCCGCTGTGCCACGTCGCCGAACGCATCTTCACCACGTGGTTCAGCGCGTCGGCCGGGGTGCAGGTGCACTTCGCCGAGTCCATCGAGACGGTGCAGGCGAACCTGCGCGAGGTGCAGCCGACGATCCTGTTCGGCGTGCCCCGCATCTGGGAGAAGGTGTTGGCGGCCATCACGATCAGCGCGTCCAGCGCCACCTGGCTCAAGCGGGCGACCACCCGGTTCTGGCTGCGCGTGGCCGACGGCCTCGGCGAGCAGTTGGTGCGCACCGGCGGCAAGCACACGTTCGGCACGCGGCTCAAGTACGGCATCGGCTGGCTGTTGTGCTTCCGCGCGCTGAAGGCGCGGATCGGGTTGCGGCACGTCCGGTACGCGGCCTCGGGCGCCGCGCCCATCTCGCCGCAGGTGCTGCGGTTCTTCATGGGCATCGGCGTGCCGATGCACGAGGTGTACGGCATGACCGAGAACAGCGCCGTCGCCACCGGCAACCGGCCCGGCCGGGTGAAGCTCGGCACGGTCGGCGAGCCGCACCCCGGCGTGGAGCTGCGCATCGCCGACGACGGCGAGATCCAGACCAGGCACGCGGGCGTGTTCGCGGGCTACTGGCGCGACGAGGAGGCCACCCGGCGGGCGATGACCCCGGACGGCTGGCTGCGCACCGGCGACGTCGGCGAGTGGGTCGACGGCACGCACGTGCGGATCACCGACCGGATGAAGGACATCATCATCACCGCGGGCGGCAAGAACGTGGCGCCGTCGGAGGTCGAGAACGCGCTGAAGTCCTCGCCGTACATCAAGGAGGCGGTCGTGCTCGGCGACCGGCGCCCGTACCTGGTGGCGTTGATCGGCATCGAGTACGACACCGTCGGCCACTGGGCCAGGCAGCGCCGCCTCGCCTACACCACCTACCGCGACCTCGCGGAGAAGGACGAGGTGCGCGAGTTGGTGCAGGGCATCGTGACCGAGGTCAACGGGCGGTTCGCCACCGTGGAGCAGGTCAAGAAGTTCCGCATGCTGCCCAAGGAGCTCGACCACGAGGACGGCGAGCTGACCGCGACGCAGAAGGTGAAGCGGTCGGCGCTGGCCAAGGTGTTCGGCGAGCTCGTCGACGACATGTACGCCGGGGGGCGCGGATGACCGAGTTCCTGCAATCGCTGATCCGCGGCCTCGGCTCCGGGTCGATCTACGCGCTGCTGGCGCTGGGCTTCGTCATCATCTACAAGTCCACCAGGGTGATCAGCTTCGCCCAGCCGGCGTTCATGCTGGCGGGCGCGGTGCTGGTCAGCTACCTGGCCGCGGAGGTCGGGTTCTTCGCGGCCGTGCCGATCGCGGCGGTGCTGATCGCCGTGCTGGCGCTGGGCGTGGAGCGGACCGTGCTGCGGCCGATGATCGGCAAGCCGGTGTTCGTGGTCGCGATCATCACCATCGGCGTGGACGTGGTGGTGCGCGTGGTGACCAACGCGTTCATCGGGCTGGACGTTCGGCAGGTCGGCGACCCGTGGGGCCTGTCGACGGTGACGCTGCTCGGCGTCGAGGTGCAGCAGCGGTACCTGGTCATGTTCGGCACGACGGTGGCCGTGGTCGCGGTGCTCTTCGCGTTCTTCCGGTTCTCCCGGGTGGGCCTGGCGATGCGCGCGGTGGCCTACGACCAGGAGGTCGCGCTGGCGCAGGGCATCTCGGTCGGCTCGGTGTTCGCGCTGTCGTGGGCGATCGCGGGCGGGCTGGCCGCGCTGGCCGGGGTGTTCGTGGCCACCGGCGCGGGCGTGGACCAGCAGCTGTGGGTGATCGCGCTGAAGGCGTTGCCGGCGATCATCCTCGGCGGGCTCGACTCGCTGGGCGGCGCGGTCGTCGGCGGGCTGGCGGTCGGGGTCGTGGAGTCGCTGGTCGGCACCTACCAAGGTGACGTGGCGCCGTGGCTCGGGCCGAACTTCGCGCTGGTCGCGCCGTACGTGCTGATGCTGGTCGTGCTGCTGGTGCGGCCCTACGGGCTGTTCGGCAGCAAGGAGGTGGAGCGGCTTTGACTTCCTCCCAGCCCCGGAAGGTGGGAGCCCGACGCGCTTCGCAGCGCGTTGCGCTTATGCGCTGCACCTCGCGGTGCCGGCTTCCTGGTTCACAGCCGATCGCGGAAGGGAGGGCCCTTGCCGTCTGACATCAGCTCCGCAGGCATCACCCGAGTCTCCCCGGGCTACGGCTCGACCAGCCGCAAGGATGTTCTTCGCCGCGTTGTGGTCCCGATCGTGTCGGGTGCGGCAGTCCGGGCACGTCCAGTGCCGGACGGAGAGGTTCAGCTCGGCGAGCAGGTGTCCGCACGCGGAGCAGGTCTTGCTCGACGGGTACCAGCGGTCGATCACCACGAGGACGCGCCCCGCGCGTGCCGCTTTGTACTCGAGTTGACGGCGGAACTCTCCCCAACCCGCGTCGGAGATGGCGCGGGCCAGCCGACGGTTGCGCACCATGTTCCCGACAGCCAGGTCTTCGATCGCGACGAGATCCGCCGAGCGGACCAGGTTCGTGCTGGTTCGGTGCAGAAAGTCGTACCTGGCGTCGCGGACCTTCCGATGCGCGCGGGCTACTTTCGCCTTGGCCTTGCACCGGTTGTTCGAACCGCGTCGGCAGCGAGCCAGCCTGCGCTGGTGGCGGGCCAGGTTCCGGGCTTTGCGCTCCACGTGACGAGGGTTGGCGACGCGGTCGCCATCACTGGTCACGAGAAAGGTCTTCAGCCCGAGGTCGACACCGATCTGGTGACCGGCGGCCGCCCTTGGTTCGGGGTCCTCGGTGTCGATGGCGAAGGTCACGTACCAGCGGCCGTCCGGCTCACGGGACACCACGACCGTCGTGGGGTTCAGCGCGGCGAAGTCGACTTCGTCGAAGGACCAGACGAACTCCAGCGGGGCAGCGGTCTTGGCCAGCCACAGCCGTCCGTCTCGAATTCGGAACGCGGAGCGGGTGTAGTGGGCGGACTGGCGGCCGGTGCGGGACTTGAACCTCGGATATCTCGCTCGGCCGGCGAAGAAGCTCTGGAACGCCGCGTGCTGGTGGCGAAGTGCCTGCTGCAGCGGAACCGAGGACACCTCGGACAGAAATGCGAGGTCTTCGGTGCGCTTCCAGCCAGTCAGCGCCGCGTCGGTCTCCTTGTACGACGTCCGCTTGCCCTCGGCGAGATCGCGCCACCGGCGTACGGCGAGTGTCTTGTTCCACACCAGGCGCACGCAGCCGAACGTGCGGTTGAGCACGACCGTCTGTTCGGCGTCCGGATGGGCCCGTACACGGTACGCCGTTCGCACGAAGATCAGCCTATCCGAGGAGATGTGATGAGTGGGGCTGTGGCCGGTTGGCTTACGTCCTTCGGGTGGCGCTCTCGGAGGAGGCCGCTGTGAAGGGTCGTCCGGAGCTTTACACCTCCTACGCGCAGGACATGGCGTTCCTCAACACGCGCCCCAAGCGGACGTGGACGGGGGCGTTGGTGGTGGTGGCGCTGCTGGTGCCGTTCGCCATCACCGACGACCTGCTGATGCTGCTGGCCACGGGGTTCGTGGCGGCGATCGGCGCGATCGGGCTGAACATCGTGACCGGGTACGCCGGTCAGGTGTCGCTCGGGCACGCGTTCTTCCTGGCCATCGGCGCGTACACGGGCGCGGCGCTCTCCGGTGACCCGGACGGCCGGGTGCTCGGGTTCGGCGTGACGTCGCTGCCCGTGTGGCTGCTGGCGTCCGGGCTGGTGGCGGGGCTGGCGGGGCTGATCGTGGCGCCGATCGCGGTCCGGCTGCGCGGGCTGTACCTGGCGATCGTGACGCTGGGGCTGGTGTTCCTCGGCGAGCACGTCTTCCGCGAGTGGACGTCGTTGACCGGCGGCCCGGGCGTGGGTCGGCCGGCGGCGGTGCCGGAGCTGTTCGGCGTGCGGCTGGACCGGCCGTCGGAGTTCTTCAGCGGGCCGCAGCAGCTGTACCTGCTGATGTTCGTGCTGCTGGTGATCTTCGCCGTGCTGGCGCGCAACCTGGTGCGGTCGCGGATCGGGCGGGCGTTCGCCGCGGTGCGCGACCGCGACCTCGCGGCGGCCGTGATCGGCGTCGACCTGACCCGGTACAAGGCGCTGGCGTTCGCCGTGTCGTCGTTCTACGCCGGTGTCGCGGGCTCGTTGCTGTTCGTGGTCAACGGGTTCTTCGACCCCGGCTCGTTCGGCCTGCTGCTGTCGGTGCAGTACATCGCGATGGTGCTCATCGGCGGCGCGGGGACCATCTCCGGCGCGATCATGGGCGCGCTGTTCATCACGCTGCTGCCGCGCATCACCCGGGAGCTCCCGACGGTGCTGCCGTTCATCAGCGCGGACGCGACCGGTGCGGTCACGGTGTTCCAGGTCGAGGCGGTCCTCTACGGGCTGCTGATCGTGGTGTTCCTGATCGTGGAGCCACGTGGCCTGTTCGGTATCTGGGTGCGCGTGCGCAACTACTGGCGCACCTGGCCTTTCTCGTACTGAAAGGGTGGATGGGATGGCAAGTCACAGAGCGGTGCTCGCGGTGCTCTCCGTGGTGGCGCTGGCCGCCGTCGCGTGTCGCGGCGGCGACGGCGCGGCCCCGCAGGAGGGCAAGGGCGGTATCAAGGTCGACTTCGGCGTGACCAGCGAGCCGTGCCCGGACACCGGTCACAGTGACCGGGGCTGCATCTACCTCGGGTCGATCTCGGACCTGACCGAAGGGCCGTTCAAGACGCTCGCGGTGCCGATCACGGAGTCGCAGAAGGCGTTCTGGAAGCGCGTCAACGACAAGGGCGGCATCGGCGGCTACGACGTCGACGTGACCACGTACGTCAAGGACAACAAGTACAACCCGCAGATCCACAACCAGGTGTACCAGGAGATGAAGGGCAAGATCCTGGCCCTGGCGCAGACCCTGGGCTCGCCGACGACGGCGGCGATTCTGCCCGACCTGGAGAGCACGCAGATGGTCAGCGTGCCGGCGTCGTGGACGTCGCTGTGGGGCGTGGAGGAGGTCGTCCTGGAGTCGGGCGCGAACTACTGCGTCGAGTCGATGAACTCGGTCGACTACGCGGTGGACGAGCTCGGCGCGAAGAGCGTGATGGCCGTGCACCTGCCCGGTGACTACGGCGACGACGCGGCGGCGGGCGCGAAGATCGCGGCGGAGAAGCGCGGCGTGACGTTCGCCAACGCGGTCACCCAGACCGGCCAGGACAACCAGGGCGGCGCGATCGACGCGGTGCTGGCGAACAAGCCGGACGTGGTCATCCTCACCACCGGGCCGACCGACGCGGCGGTGATCATCGGCCAGACGGCGGCGCGCGGGTTCAAGGGCAAGTTCATCGGCACGTCGCCGACCTGGAACCAGGGCCTGATGCAGAGCCCGGCGGCGCCCGCGATCAAGGCGCTGTACCTGCAGTCCGCGCCGTGGAAGTCGTGGGCGACGGACTCGCCGGGGCACAAGGCGCTGCGCGAGGCCCTGCCGAGCGTGACGCCGAACGACGGCTACACGTCCGGGTGGGTGTGGTCGTACCCGTTGAAGGCGGCGCTGGAGAAGGCGGCTTCGAACAAGGACCTGACCAGGGCCGGTGTGCTCGCGGCCGTGCGGCAGCTGAACTCGGTGGACTACGAGGGCATGCTGCCCCAGGGCGCGGGCAACTTCGCGGGCAACTCGAACGACGCCACGTTCCGGCAGACGTTGATCTACAAGCCGGACGAGCAGGCGGCGACCGGGGTCGGGCTGGTGGAGGACTTCTTCACCGGGCCGACGGCGAAGGACTTCAAGTTCGAGAAGCCCTGCTACGCCTGACCTCCCCCGACGCGCCCCGGCCGCTGCTCCTCGCGGCCGGGGCGCGTTGTCCATTGTGGACATATTGCGCCGATCGGGTCACGTCGGCGTGATGCGGAACCCGTCGTTGCCGGTGTGCGTCAGTCTGGGCGTCGACGCCTGACGGACGACGGGGGGTCGCGCCGTGACGGAGCAGAACGACCTGGTGGTGCAGCCCGACGCGGAGCCGGGTGGGACCTTCAACGCCGGCACCGGTGACAACGGGTGGATGACCGGTATTTCCATCGCGGAGTCGGCGATGGACACGTTCAACGGGATCAAGGACGGCAACTGGGTCCAGGCCGGTCTCGGCATGGTGGGGTTGGCGGCGGACGCGGCGGCGATGGCGATCGACCCGTTCGGCACGTTGTTGTCCTCGGCGGCGTCGTTCCTGATGGAGCACGTGCAGCCGCTCAAGGAGATGCTGGACTGGCTGGCCGGGAACCCGCCGGTGATCGAGTCGTACTCGGCGACGTGGGGGAAGGTCGCCGAGGAGTTGGGGAAGGTCGCCGAGGAGTACGCGTCCGGGGTGCAGCGGGGCACCGAGGGGTGGACGGGTGCGGCGGCGGAGACCTACCTCGCGAACTCGAAGGCGCACGGTGACGCGCTGACGGGCGCGGCGTCGGCGGCGGGGACCGTGGGCACGGTCGTCGGCATGATGGGCATGGTCGTGGGGTTCGTGCGCGAGGTGGTGCGCGACCTGATCGCGGACCTGGTGGGCAAGCTCATCGCGTGGGTGTTGGAAGCGGTGTTCTCGCTGGGGTTCGGCACGCCGGTGATCGTGGCGCAGGCGGTGACCGCGATCTCGAAGTGGGCGGCGAAGATCGCCAAGATCATCCAGGACCTGCTGGACACGATCAAGAAGGTCTCGCCGATGCTCAAGCGTCTGGTCGAGGTCTTCGAGAAGATCATGAAGGTGGTCGGCAAACTCGCCGGCAAGGTCACCGGCCTGGACGTGCTCAGCCCCGGCAACATCAAGCCGGGTGGCTTCCTGCAGACCGGCAAGGCCGACATCGACACCCCGTCCGGGACCGGTCGTGGGAACGGGGACTCGTCCTCCTCCCCGGACTCGGGCACGCCTGATTCCGGCACGCCTGATTCGGGCACACCTGACTCCGACGCCCCGGGCTCCACCACCCTCGGATCGACCACCCCCGGATCAACCACACCTCGATCGACCACACCTGGTTCGGACTTACCGACGCCAGACCGCCCTCGCGACAGCACCTCGACGTCGAGCACGGCTCCGACGGTCGACCCGCCGACGTCCCGTCCGACCCGCGGCGACCCTGCCGACCTGCCCACCACCGCACCGCGTCCAGGTCGTGACCCGAACAGCCCGGACACGGATGTCCCCCGTGGCGGGACACCACCTCCCGGCCCGTCCACCACGCCGCGTGGTGCGCCGGTCGGCGAGCACCGGGGCGGTCCGATGGGCCAGCCGGGCCCGACCCCGTCCGGTGGTGGTTCTCCTGGAGCCGGTTCTCCGGGTGGCGGCAGCGCTGGTGGTGGTTCACCGAGCACACCGGCACCGTCGCGGCTCGACGAGACGTCCGCAGCCAGGGCCGCGTCCCCGGAAGCCCCGAGCCGACCGGGACCACCGAGCCCGAACCCCACGAGCCCGAACCCCACCGCACCCGGCGGCAACCCGACGGTCGCGCCAACCGGGCAACCCACACCCGGCGGGATGCCGGGCAGCGCTCCCGGAAGTGGCGGCGCACCGGGTGGCGGTGGCGCCAGGCCGGGCGGCGGTGGCGGCTGGACGGGAACCCCGGGCAGTCGGGGCGACCTGGGCTCCAGCGTGCCTCCGGCCCGAACCCCGGACGGCCCCCGACCGTCATCCTTCGGCCCGTCCAGCACTTCGGCACCACCCTCTCACCACGCCGGACCACCCCACGCCGGACCGCCCCACGCAAGCCCACCTCACGCGGTCCCGCCTCATCCCGGCCCGGGAACCCCTTCCCGCACCGGTCCGGCCCACACCACCCCTTCGCAGGCTGGGCCACCGCACCCGAACCCGCCGCGGAACGGGCCTGCGAATCCCTACGCGCCGCACTCCCCAAACGCGCCGCACTCCCCAAACGCGCCGCACTCCCCAAACGCACCGCACGCGCCGCACTCGCCGAACAACCCGCCGAGCCCGCCGCACCAGCGTCCCGGCAGCCCGGACTTCACCCGCCCCCGCGGCGACGGCCCGCTGCCGCACACCCCGAACCGGCCGATGGACGGCCCACCACCCCAGCGGCACCCCGACACCCAGACACCCGACCCCCGCCGCGACCCCGACGGAATCCCCGCCCAGCGCCGCGATCCGGAAGCGTGGTCACCGCCCCACCGCGACCCCGACCCGGACAGCCCTCACAGCCCCGACGGCGACCGGCCGGACATCGACGAGGCGCACGCCCGGCACGGTGAGACCACCCCCGCCGGTATCTCGCACCACCGGGGCGACAGCGACATGGGCGACCTGCCCCACCGCGTCCCACCCGACCCCCGCTACTTCACCGCCGACGTCCACATCACCCCCGACGGCCGAGCCCGCATCGGCAA
>NZ_JBEOVG010000131.1:0-20205 GCF_040295345.1 Actinosynnema sp. NPDC002837 | reverse complement strand
TGGGCCGTCATGGCCTCGCCGCTCATCGCGGGCAACGACCTGCGCAACATGGACGCCGCCACGCAGACGATCCTGAAGAACGCCAACCTCATCGCGATCAACCAGGACCCGCTCGGGTTGCAGGCCGTGCAGATCTCCAACGACGGCACCCGACGCGTCCTGGCCAAACGGCTGTCCACCGGTGAGGTCGCGGTCGCCCTGTTCAACCAGGGCTCCACCCCGACCACGATCACCACCTACGGCTACCAGGTCGGCCTGGAAGGCGCGTCGATCACCCTGCGGGACGCCTGGACGAACGCGGTCAGCGGGGGGAGCGACGGCATCTCCGCCACCGTGCCCGCCCACGGCACCGTCGTCTACCTGGCCAAGGGCTCCGGTATGCCGACGACCACGACCACCACGACGACGACAACCACGACAACCACCACTCCGCAGCCGGGCGGCACCTGCCGGGTCACCAACACCACCAACGCCTGGGGCAACGGCCTGACCTCGGACATCACCATCACCAACACCGGGTCCACGCCCATCACCGGGTGGTCGCTGGTGTTCACCCTGCCCGGCGGGCAGAACATCACCTCCGGCTGGAACGCGAGCTACTCGCCGTCCTCGGGGCAGGTGACGGCCAGGAACCTCTCCTACAACGCCGACATCGCACCCGGCGCGTCGGTCGGCATCGGCTTCCAGGCCACCCACACCGGCAACGCCGCCAAACCCGCCTCCTACACCCTCAACGGGGTCGCCTGCACCAGCTGACCACCTCGGCACCCCCGCCGGACGGCTGACGCTCCCCGTCCGGCGGGGCGACGAGTCGCGGTCGTAGGTCAGGCCGGTGCGCCGAGCCCGCGCTCGTGCAACCAGGCCAGCTGCACGGCCGGGTTGGAGCCGTAGCCGCCGCCGTGGTCGGCGAAGGGCCACACGGTCATGGCCCGGTCCTCGCCCGCGTAGTGGTTGTAGGCGGCGTACACGGTGGAGGGCGGGCAGATCGGATCCATCAGGCCGACGCTGAACAGGGCCGGCGCTGTCGCCCGCTGCGCGAGGTGGACACCGTCGAAGTAGGACAACGTGGCGAAGGTCCGCTCCACGTGGTGGCGGCTGTGCCAGCGCAGGTACTTCGCGAGCTCCTGGTAAGGGCCCTCGCCGCTGATCTCGGCCGCCCGGCGGAAGTGGCACAAGAAGGGCACGTCCGGCAGGACCGCCGCCACGCTGCCCGGCGCCAGTCCCGCGACGGCGAGCGCGAGGCCGCCGCCCTGGCTCCCGCCGGTGACGATCACCCGTCGGTGGTCGAGCCCGGGCAGGTCGGCGACCGCGTCCACCGCCCGGACGCAGTCGGTCATGAGGCGCCGGTAGTAGTAGTGCTCGGGGGAGTCGACGCCGCGGGTCATGAAGCCCTCGGCCCACTGCGTGCCGCCGCCCTCGGTCAAGTCGGGGGTGTCGTGGCCTTGGCCGCGGCTGTCGACGACGAGCTGCGCGTACCCGGCGGCGGACCACAGCAGGTGGTCGGTGGGCAGCCCGCGACCCCCGCTGTAGCCGATGTAGGTCACGACGACGGGCAGCGCGCCTTCGGCGCCGCGCGGGCGCAGCAGCCAGGCGGCCACCGGCTCACCGTTCGAGCCGGGGAACCGCACGTCGTCCACCTCGACGGTGCGCAGCAGGTGTCGGTCGGCGACCGGCTCGACCTTCACGGCCCCGCCGCGGGCGCGTGCCGCCGCGAGGGTGCGCTCCCAGAAGGCGTCGAAGTCGGGCGGTGGGCTCGAATCCGGGCGGTAGTCGACCAGTTCGTCGTGCGGGGAGTCCGTCAGCGGCATGGGGAGTCCTTCGGGAGACGCGAGAGTGAAGCGCTTCGACGTTTGCATGCGCTCCGCTGGTCTGTCAATCAGGTGACGACCAGGAGTGGTCGCGATGTTGGGGACTCTGTTGGAGATCGTCTCGATAGGCCGTCTCAACACGACTGGTCAAGCGCTTCGACCGGACCGCTCGCCGTGCTCACCAAGCAGCGCCCCGGTGTTCCTCTCATGGGATCGATCCATTCCGCCGGTCGAACGTCGGGCGAGGCACCGGCGGAAGAGGGTTTGCGTTAACACGAGCACCCGTTTCGCTTGACCGGTGATCGACGGTGATTGGTGGAATCTTGGCGGAATCCAGCTGGACGTGAGCGCTAACAATTTTAGCTTTGTCGAGCGTTGACCACCGCCGTAATCGACGCCTACATTGGCCCGAAAGTGAAAATCCCTTAGTCGAAACTTTCGGATCGCTCGGTCGGGCAACTCCGCGCACCCCTGCTCGCGGTCGTGCCGGCCGACGCGCGCGATCCGGACCGCACGACCGCTGACCGATCACCGCCGGACGACCCGATCACCCTGCCGCCGGGTGGTCGGTCGAGGCGGTGGGCGGTCACCCGCGCACTCGATGTCCGAACGGCAGAAAAGAGTCAGGTGATGATCACGCGTAGGCTTCTCGGGCCCGCGTTGGCGGCGGTGCTCCTCACGGCGGCCGCGACCGGCACGGCGTTGAGCGGAGGACTCGGCGAGACCGCACCGTCCGCCCAGGTCGGCACGCTCGCGTCGAGCGCCGGCTGCGGCAAGGCCCCGACGTTGCGCAGCGGCACGCACACGATCACGAGCAGCGGCAAGAGCCGCGGCTTCATCCTGCGGGTGCCCGACGGTTACGACAACACCCGCCCCTACCGGTTGATCTTCGGGTTCCACTGGCGCGGCGGCACGATGAACGACGTGTCCTCGGGCGGGACCAGCGGGACGGCCTGGTCGTACTACGGGATGCAGGAGCAGTCGAACAACAGCGCGATCCTGGTGGCGCCGCAGGGCCTGGGCAACGGCTGGGCGAACTCCGGCGGCGAGGACGTGGTGTTCGTCGACGACATGATCAGGCGGATCGAGGCGGACCTGTGCGTCGACACGGCGTTGCGGTTCGCGATGGGGTTCAGCTACGGCGGCGGCATGAGCTACGCGCTGGCGTGCGCCAGGGCGACGGTGTTCCGCGCGGTCGTGGTGTACGCGGGCGCGCAGTTGAGCGGGTGCAGCGGCGGTAGTCAGCCGATCGCGTACTTCGGCATGCACGGCATCACGGACAACGTGCTCAACATCTCGGCGGGGCGGTCGCTGCGCGATCGCTTCGTGGCGAACAACGGTTGCACGCCGCAGAGCCCGCGCGAGCCGTCGCAGGGCAGCATGACCCACATCACGACGACGTACTCGTGCCGTGCGGGGTACCCGGTGCAGTGGGCCGCGTTCGACAACGGCCACATGCCCGGCCCGGTCGACGGCACCTACGCCGAGAGCGGCATCCGGACCTGGACCAAGGGCGAGGCGTGGAAGTTCATCTCCCAGTTCCAGGGCGGCCCCGGCACGACGACGACCACCACGACGAGCACCACGACCACCACGACCACGACCACGAACCCGCCCGGTGACGGCTGCAAGGTGACCGACACCGTCAACGCGTGGAACTCCGGCCTCACGTCGGAGATCGTCATCACCAACACCGGCAGCGCGCCGATCAGCGGCTGGTCGCTGGTCTTCACCCTGCCCGGCGGGCAGACGATCACCTCCGGGTGGAACGCCTCCTACTCGCCTTCGTCGGGACAGGTCACGGCCAGGAACGTGTCCTACAACGGCGCCATCGCCCCCGGCGGGTCGGTGAGCATCGGCTTCCAGGCCAACCACACGGGCGACACCGGCAAACCGCCCTCGTTCACCCTCAACGGCGCGACCTGCGCCTCCTGACCGCTGCCGAGCGCGGAGCGGACCCGAAGCGCTCCCCGGGAGGTGGACCGGAATCCGGTCCCGCCTCCCGGGGAGCGTTCGAGCGCGCGGTTCAGCGCGTGGCGGTCAGGCCGTCGTGCCGGTGACCGCGCTGCCCGACTTGGTGACGTAGTAGGTCACCTTGTCGCCGCTCCAGTAGTGGAACGTGAGCGTCACCCGTGAGTCGTCCTTGACGGCGGCGAAGAACTCCGACGTCAGGGTGGTGCGACCGTCCGCGTAGTCGGGCGCGAACGTCCGGTCGTACTCCTTGAAGGACGTCCAGTCGTGCGGACCCGCGTTGGCGCCGTCGTCGTACTTGGCCTCCATCGTGGCGAGCTGGTCGCCGCGGAACGCCGTCGGGATGGCGAAGGACGCCGTCGTGCCGGTGGCGTCGGACAGCACCGGGGTGTCGTGGGTGATCACGTAGAACCGCCACGGCACGCCCCGGGAGAAGCGGGCCGTCAGCACCGCGTTCGTGCCGTAGTCCCGCGAGCCGCTCAGCCTCGTCAGCGCCGCGGCGGTCAGGGTGAGCTGGTCGCCGTCGATCGTGTAGTCCCGGCCGCGCGCCAGTTTCGCGCTGCCGTGGTACAGGTCGGTGAACGACGTGCCGTTGAGGTTCAGCGCGATCGTCCTGGCCGTGATGGCGGCGGACTTCGCGGTGAACACCTGGTCGGTGTAGGCCGTGCCGGAGCGGGTCGTCCAGCTCGACTTGAGCTGCGCGTAGAGCTCGGGGTCGCTCCACCGGAACGAGGTGCGGCCGAAGTGCTGGCCGTTGTCCCACAGCATCGTGGTGACCTTCTTGGTGCGCGCGTAGTAGCCGAAGTGCTCGAAGAACTTCAGCTTCTCGCCCTGCTCGATGGTCCCGGTGTGCCGGTCGAAGCCGAGCAGGCCGTACTCGCCGATGATCACCGGGATGCCGCGCGCGACGAAGCTGTCGTGGACGCGGTCGAACGTGTCGGTGAGGTCCTTCTGGACGCCCGCGTCGAAACGCGTGCCGCCCGCGACGTTCACGCTGAACGGCCAGTAGCCGTAGTAGTGCACGGTCGCGATCAGGTTGGGGTCGTCGAACCCCTGGATCTGCGCCACCAACGGGTCGACGTACGCCTGCTCGGACGAGGTGTGCAGGGTCGGCAGGACCAGCAGGCGCTTGGCGTTGTTGCCGCCCGACCGGCGCACGATCTCGTGGAACGTCGCGTTCAGCTCGGCGTTGAGCTGGATCTCCTGCGGCTTGCCGGTGCTCCCGGTGAACTGCGGCTCGTTCCAGCTCTCGAACGTCAGCTTGGGCCCGAACTCGGCGAAGGCGCCCGCCAGCTGCGTCCAGATGCCGGTGAACCGGTCGAGCACGCCGGTGCGGTCGGTGGGCATGGTCAGGACCCACTGCCACGAGTCGTGGTGGAGGTTGATCATCACGTACAGGTCGCGTGCCAGCGCCCAGCGCACGACCTCCTTGACGCGGGCCAGGTAGGCCGCCTCGATCACGTGGTCCGGGCCCAGGTGGGCGCTCCACGTGACAGGAAGGCGCACGCTCTTGAAGCCCTGTGCCTTCACGTTGTCCAGCAAGGCTTCCGTGATGCGCGGGTTGCCCCAGGACGTCTCGTCGCCGCCGGTCGAGTCCAGCGTGTTGCCGAGGTTCCACCCCGGCTGCATCGCCGCGGTGTGCTCCATCGCGGTGAGCTGCCTGCCGCCGTGCACGCACGTGACACCGTTGAGCGAGAACGACAACGGCGCCGTGTTGGCTTCCGCCCAGGTGCCGATGAAACCGAACTCCACCGTCGAGCCGGCCGTGATCCTGGCGTTGTACCCGGCGTCCGCGGCGGTGACCCGGTCGTCGGACCCGGTCACCTCCGCGTTCCAGGCGTTGCGGACCCGCTGACCGGACGGCCACTCCCAGCTCAGCTCCCAGCCGTCGACCGGTCCGCCGTGGTTGGTCACGGCGACGTCGGCGTTGAAGCCACCCGACCACTGGCCGGTGACCGAGTACGCGACGGTGCACCCGGCCTCCGCCGCGACGGCCTGGTTCGCCGTCACCGTGACCAGGCTCGCGGTCAGGGCCACGACCCCGGCCGCCACGACACCGATCCGATGGACCGGTCCTGTCCTCCTGCGCGATCCGAACATGGAACTCCTCACTTTTCTCAGATGGCACGAACAGCCGTTGGGGGCGCCGGATCGCGGACGTGATCCGCCGCGGCGGGGGGTTGCGGCCGACGCGGCGCGTCGTCGGTGAAGATCCGCACGTCGCACGAGCCCTGGTGGACGGTCGGCCGCCGGGACCGGTCAGGGCGTCGTGTCGGTGAGCGAGGCGCGGACTCGGTCACGTCTCCGAGGACGAGGGCCGCACGGTGATCGGGGGCGGCACGAGGAACGCCCGGGGAGGGCGTCGGTCAGCCGTCGAGCGGCTCGTAGTCGGACCAGTCGAAGTGGACGGTGCCCGCGGCGGCGTACAGGCCGATGACCCGGCCGGTGAAGCCGCCGGCGACCTCGGTGGAGAGGTAGCGGCCGTCCAGGGTGGCGAGGGTGGTGAAGGTCCCGTCCGGCTCACCGATGCCGAAGGACACGGTGTCGGGACCCGTGCGCGCGTCCCGGAGGGTCTTCTCCTCGTGCACGTCGACGCCCAGGACCAGCGGTCCGGCGGGCACCGCCCGGGACGCGACCACGGTCTTCAGCGAGCCGACGCGGGCGAGCACCCGCACCTCGCCGGCGGTCGCCTCGACCTCGTAGTGGTGCTCCTCGTCCAGTCGCACCGCCAGACCGCCCGTTCCTCCCGAGGCGTCCACCAGCGTGCGCACCCGGCAGGACGGGTGCCGCTGGCGGCGGCCGACGAACACGACGTCGAGCGCGTCCAGGGACTCCCCGCGCGCGTGGAGCGTCAACCACCCGGCGCGCTCCTTCGTCGTGCAGTGCCGCTCCTGCCGGTCGCGCAGCGAGATCCAGGCCGGCTGGAGCACGGGGAGGTCGAAGTCGTCGCGGGGCGCCTCGATCGGCTCCGGCGCCAGCGGCCAGGGCACGGTCGTGTCGAGCTCCAAGGGGCCGACGACCGGCCAGTCGTCCACCCAGGTCACGGGCGCGAGGAACGTCTCCCGGCCCAGCACGTGCCAGCCGGGCGTCCCACCACCCGGCCGCACCCCCAGCAGCACCAGCCACCACGAGCCGTCCGGCCCCTGCACGAGGTCGCCGTGCCCGGTGTTCTGGATCGGGTGGTCGGTGCCCCGGTGGGTCAGGACCGGGTTGGCCGGGCACGCCTCGAACGGGCCGGCGGGCGTGCGGGCGCGGGCGATCGAGACGCCGTGGCCGCGTTCGGTGCCGCCCTCGGCGATGAGCAGGTACCAGTACTCGCCGATCCGGTACAGGTGCGGCGCTTCCGGCGCCTTCGCCCCGGGCGCCCCGGACCAGATCCGCTTCGGCGCGTCGAGCACCTGCCCGGTGTGCGGGTCGATCCGGACCTGGGACACCCCGGCGACCGTGCTCCAGCAGGCGCCGTCGTCGTCCCACGCGAGGTCGGGGTCGATGCCGGGCAGGTCGGGCAGCAGGACCGGGTCCGACCACGGTCCGGCGGGGTCGGTGGCGGTGACCAGGAGGTTGCCGTCGCCGCTCACGTTCGTGGTGATGAGCCAGAACCGGCCGTCGTGGTGGCGCAGGGTCGGCGCGTAGACCCCGGCGGAGGACGGCGAGTCGAGCGGGAGGCGGAGCTGCTCCGGCCGGTCGAGCACGTTGCCGATCTGCGTCCACCGCACCAGGTCTCGGCTGTGGAAGAGCGGCACGCCGGGGAAGTACTCGAAGCTGGAGCAGGCGAGGTAGTAGTCGTCGCCGACGCGGCAGACGCTCGGGTCGGGGTGGAAACCCGCGATCACGGGGTTGGTGAACGCGCTGTGGTTCGAGGACATCCCATCAAGCCCTTCGTTGTTCGGGGGCGCGCTCCGGCGCACCGGTGCGGCACGGCGCACGGCGTGGTCGACGGGGTCGGGTTCGGGGTCAGGGTGTCCGGAGCACGGCGCAGCCCTGAGGTGGCAGTTCGGCCAGCGGAGCGCCGGTGAGCAGGTCGTGCGCGGGTTCGGGGAGCGGGACGGCGTCACCGCCGTGGTTGATCAGGAAGCGCAGGCCGCCGCGGGTGACGGCTTCCACGCCGGGCGGCCACTCGCGGAGCACGCCGGCTTCGCCCAGCAGCCGCTCGACCAGCGCGCCGTAGTCGCCCGCGTCGAGGACGGTGGAGAGGTACCAGCCGTGACCGGCGCCGAAGGCGTGGCGGGTGAGCGCCGGGCGTCCGGTGAGCATCCCGTGGGTGTAGGTCGCGATCGCCTCGGCGCCGTCGAGGTGCAGGTACTCGCTCCACACGGTGCCGAGCGCGCCGTCGGACAGCGTGATCCGCTCCTCGCGCCGCAACGGCCGCGGCTCCTCGACCCGGAGGCCGAGGGCTTCGCGCAGCGGCGGCGCCGGGTACCCGCCGAGTCGGGCGTGGGGGCGCTCGTCGACGACGCCGCTGAAGTGCTGGACGAGCAGCGTGCCGCCGTCGGCGACGTAGCGGCGCAGGTTCGCCGCGCCCGCGTCGGACATCAGGAGCAGGGCGGGGGCCAGGACGAGGCGGTATCGGCTCAGGTCGTGCTCGGGGTGGGCGAAGTCGGTCACGACCCCCGCGTCCCACAACGCCCGGTGCGCACGCCGCAGCATCGAGTGGTAGTCGAGCTCCGGCGAGGGCAGGCCGTCGGCCTCCGACGCCCACCACGCCTCCGCGTCGTGCAGCACCGCCACCTCGGCGGTCACCGTCGAGCCGGCCACCTCGGCGAGCCGGGCGACGGCCTCGCCGAGGGCCTGCACCTCGCGGAAGATCCGGCTGTCGGGCCCCGCGTGCGGCACCATCGCCGAGTGCCACGTCTCGGCGCCCGCCCTCGACTGGCGCCACTGGAAGAACAGCGCGCCGTCCGAGCCGCGCGCGACGTGGCTCAGCGTGTGCCGCAGGATGTCGCCCGGGTCCTTCGGCAGCACCCGGCCTTCGGCGTAGACGGTGTTCGCGCCCTGCTCCATGAGCAACCACGGTCGGCCGCCCCCGAAGCACCGCGCGCGGTCCGCGCCGAACGCGGTGTCCGCCGCGGCGTCGAGACCGGGCCGGTCCGGGTAGTGGTCGATGGTCACGAGGTCCACCTCGCGGCCGAACGCCCACAGGTCGAGGTTCTGGTAGCCGGGCAGCATCAGGTTCGTGGTGACCGGTCGGTCGCTGTGCGCGCGGATCGCGTCGCGCTGCTCCCGGTAGGCGGCCAGCGCCAGGTCGGAGGAGAACCGGCGGAAGTCCAGCGACTGCCCGGGGTTGTGGTGCCACTGCGTGGCGCGCGGCGGCAGGACGTCGTCCCACGAGGTGTAGCGCTGGCTCCAGAAGGCCGTGCCCCACGCGTCGTTGAGCGCGTCCAGCGTGCCGTGCCGGTCGCGCAGCCAGGTGCGGAACGCGGCGGCGGCGTGGTCGCAGAGGCAGAGCGTGGCGTACTCGTTGTGCACGTGCCAGAGCGCGACCGCGGGGTGGCTGCCGTAGCGCTCGGCCAGTGCGGCGGCGATGCGGCGGGCCGCGTCGCGGTAGGCCGGCGCGGCGAGGCAGTACGTGTCACGGCTGCCGTGCACCAGCCGCACGCCCTCGGCGGTCACCGGCAGCGCGTCCGGGTGCGCCCTGGTGAACCACGGGGGAGGGGACGCGGTGGGCGTGGCCAGGTCGACCGCGACGCCGTTCGCGTGCAGCCGGTCGAGGTGGGCGTCGAGCCAGGCGAAGTCGTAGCGGCCCTCCTCGGGCTCCATCAGGGCCCAGGAGAACACGCCGACCGTGGCGAGGTTGACCCGCGCCCGGCGCATCAACTCGTCGTCCTCGGCCCAGACCGGCTCGTCCCACTGCTCGGGGTTGTAGTCGCCGCCGAAGGCGAGACCGCCGAGCCGCCCGGTCAGGTCGTGCGCCGTCATGCCCGCTCCTCGTGCAGTGGCAGCCGTGCGTCGTCGCGCACGAACAGGGGGATGCGTTCGAGCGGGGCGGCGACGGTGACCGCCTGCCCTCCCGCGTGCTCCCGGCCGGTCCACGCGTCGGTCCACCGGGCGCCGGCGGGCAGGTGCACCGTCCGCTCCCGCGCCCCCGCGGTGGTGACGGGCGCGACGAGCAGGTCAGGGCCGAGCAGGAACGCGTCGTCGACCTCCCACGCCCGCTCGTCGTCGGGGAACTCCAGGAACAGCGGCCGCATCGGCGGCAGACCGGTCGCCGAGGCGGCGCGCATCTGCTCCATGACGTACGGCCGCAGGCGTTCGCGCAGGTGGAGGTGGTCGACCAGGATCGGGTAGACCTCGTCGCCGTAGGACCAGACCTCGTTGGGCAGGCCGGTCATGGCGGGCTCCAGGACCTGCGCCGGGCCGCGGAAGCCGTGCAGGCGGAACAGCGGGCAGAGCGCCCCGTACTGGAACCACCGCACCAGCACCTCGCGGTACGCCGGGTCGTCCGGGTCGCCGCCGTGGAAGCCGCCGATGTCCGTCGTCCACCAGGGGATGCCGGACATCATCACGTTCAGGCCGGCCTTGATCTGCGCCCGCAGCGTGGCGAAGTCCGTGCCGATGTCGCCGGACCACAGCGCCGCGCCGTAGCGCTGCGCGCCCGCCCAGGACGACCGGTTGAGCGAGATGATCCCGGTCTCGCCCGCCGCGCGCAGCCCGTCGTGGACCATGCGGGCGTGCTCGCGCGGGTACAGGTTGGAGACCTCCTGGCCCGGACCCGCGTGGTAGCGCAGACCGGTCTGGTGGCCGGGCTTGAGCTCGGGCTCGGAGGCGTCGAGCCAGAAGACCGTGATGCCCAGCTCGTGGTAGCCGCGCCGGAGGCGCTCCCAGACGTAGTCGCGGGCCTCGGGGTTGGTGCTGTCGTAGAACGCGACCGGCGCCGAGTACGCGCCCAGGCCCTTGTCCGGCCAGTCGGCGTGGGCCGCCGGCCCGTGGTCGGACCGGATGAACAGGCCCCGGTCCCGCATCGGGTGGTAGTTCTCGCTCGCCGGGCCCACGGACGGCCAGACCGAGACCATGAGCTTGACGCCCAGCTCGTCCAGCTCGCGCACCATCGCGGCCGGGTCGGGCCACTCCTCGGGGTCGAAGCGCCACTCGCCGAGGTGGGTCCAGTGGAAGAAGTCGCACACGATCACGGACAGCGGCAGGCCGCGCCGCCGGTGCTCGCGGGCGACTTCCAGCAGCTCCTCCTGGGTGCGGTAGCGCAGCTTGCACTGCCAGAAACCGGCCGCCCACCCGGGCAGCTCCGGCGCGTGGCCGGTCGCGTCGGCGTACCGGCGCAGCACGTCGGCCGGCGGGCCCGCGGTCACCCAGTAGTCGATCTGGCGCGCGCTGTCGGCCACCCACCGGGTGCCGTTCTCGGCCAGCTCGACGCGGCCGACGGCGGGCGAGTTCCACAGCAGGCCGTAGCCGCGGTCGGACACCAGCAGCGGGATGGTCACCTCGCCGTTGCGCTGCACGAGGTCGACCACGGCGCCCTTCTGGTCGAACAGGCCGTGGGTGTGCTGGCCGAGGCCGTGGAGCCGTTCACCGGGGTAGGCGCGGAACCGCTGCTCCAGGCGGTGGTAGCCGTTGCCGGTCGGCGCCGCCGACCGCGGGCCCGGCCACCAGAAGTGGGCGGGCTGCTCGGCCGGCAGCTCCGCGCCGTCCGCCGTGCGCAGGAACGTCAGCCGGCCCGCGGTCGCCGGCAGGTGCGGGGTGACCGAGCCGGCGGTGTCTGCGTCGACCCGCACCGTCAGCGCGCCGTTGACCAGGGTCGCGTGGTGCTCGGCGACGTCGACCTCCGGCGCGCCGCCCGGCGGGGCGTCGAGCAGCGCGCCGGGCAGGTCGTCGAGCACCGGTCCGCCGGGGGTGGCCCGGACCCGGACCGCGTCGGGTCCCCACGCCGCGACGCGCAGGGTCTCGCCGCCGGCCCGCCACTCGAGGGCGTTGCCGAGATCGCGGAAGTGCATCGGTGCTCCTGGCGGTGGTGACGGTCCACCGCGTCCGCGCCGAACGGCGGGTGGGCGCGGGGGAGCCGCTCGGTGGTCGTCAGGTCGAGCTGGGGGTCCGGCTGCGGTGCGGGCCGGTGCTCTCCCGGACGGTCAGCACGGGTTCGAGCAGCACGAGCTCGTCGTCGGGCACCTCGTCGCGCCCGGCGGCGGTGATCCGCTCCATGAGCTGCTCGACCGCGACCCGGCCGAGCTCCTGCGCGGGGCCGGTGACCGCCGTCAGCGCCGGCGCGTACTGCTCGGCGAGCAGTTCCGGGCACAGCGCGATCACGGAGGCGTCCTCGGGGACCGTCCGCCCGCTGATGCGCAGCAGGCTGAGCAGCGGGCCGATCGCGCCCTCGTTCTGCACCACGAACCCCGTGGTGTCCGGCCGGTCGGCGAGGATGCGGGCCAGCGTCCCGGCGGTGCTCTCGTAGGTGCCCTCGCACGGCCGGTGCACGAAGCGCAGACCTCTGGCCTCGGCGCGGTCCCGGAAGCCCATCAGGGTGCGCTCGGCGTACCCGGCGTGCCGCTGGTACACCCCCGAGCCGTACCCGATGAACGCGACCTCCCGGTGGCCCAGGTCGGCGAGGTGGTCCGCGCACAACGCGCCCGCGGCCGCGAAGTCGTGGTCCACGCAGGACAGGCCGCTGTGGTCGTCGGGCAGGCCGATGAGCGCGGCCTGCGTGCGCAACTCGCGCAGCACCGGGATGCGCTCGTCGTCCAACCCGACGTCCATGAGGATCACGCCGTCCGCCAGGCCGCTCACCGCGACCCGGCGCACGCCCTCCGGCCCCTCGTCGTTGGTGATCAGCAGCACGTCGTAGCCGTGCTTGCGGGCCGTCATGGTGACCGAGATGGCGATCTGCATCATGATCGGCACGTAGACGTCGGCGCGCAGGGGCACCACGAGGGCGACTATGTGCGAGCGCTTCGCGGCCAGCGCCCTGGCGCCGGCGTTGGGGTGGTAGCCGAGCTCGGCCACCGAACGCTCGACGCGGCGCCGGGTCTCCTCGGAGATCGAGCGCTTGCCGCTGAGCACGTAGCTGACCGTGCTGGCGGACACGCCCGCGTGCCTGGCCACATCGGCGAGTGTCACCATGCGTGATGCTCCTGCTTTCTCGTCCTCTTCCGGGCCCGTACCGGTGCCCGCGTGCGCCCAGTGTGCCGGTTCAGCCCTTGACCGCCCCGGTGAGCACGCCGACACGGAAGTGCTTCTGCATGAACGGGTACACCAGCAGCAGCGGCACGATCGTCAGGACCACCACCGCCATCTGCAACGACAGCGGCGCGGTCTGCGAGAACTGCGAGCCGAAGCCCGCGTTCACCGACCCGGGCAGCCCGTTGCCCCGGTTCACGTAGGTCAGCAGCACGTACTGCAACGGCCACTTCTCGCTGTCGGTCGGCATGTACAGCATCACGTTGAAGAACGAGTTCCAGTAGCCGACGCCGTAGAACAGGGCGACGACCGCCGTCACGGCCCGGGACGTCGGCAGCACGATCGACCACAGGATCCGCCAGTCGCCCGCGCCGTCGATCCGGGCCGCCTCGATCAGGTCGGCCGAGGTGTCCGAGTAGAACGCCCGCAGCACCAGGATGTTGAACACCGAGACCGCGGTGGGCAGGATCAACGCCCACCACTGCCCGTAACCGCCCAGTTCGGTGACGACCAGGAAGGTCGGGATCAGGCCGCCGCTGACGAACATGGTGAGGATCAGCAGCACCAGGATGAAGCGGTGGGCCACCGAGCCGGACCGGGACAGGCCGTAGGCGCACAGGATCGACACGACCATGGACACCGCCGTGCCGACCGCCGTGATGCCGAGGCTGACCAGCAGCGCGTTGCGCACCGTGGAGTCGCCCAGCATGACGCGGTACGCCTCGAAGGTCACGTCGGTCGGCCAGATCACCAGGCCGCCCGCGCGGTTGACCGCCGCCTGGGTGGACAGGCTGGTCACCACGATGATCCACAACGGGACCAGGACCACGGCCACCACCATGCCGAGGGTCAGGCCCTTCGCGGTCTGGCCGGCCGCGGTCGGCGGCTCCTCCCAGACCGGTCGTTTGCCGCGCTTGCGGCGCCGGGCGGGCGCCCGGCCGGTCACCGCGCGCTTGTCCTTGGTGCGTTCGATGGTCAGCGTCTCGGTCATTTCCGGTACAACCCGTCTTCGCCGAAGGCGTGCGCCAGCTTGTTCGCGCCCCAGATGAGCAGCAGCGAGATGACGCTCTTGAACAACCCGGCCGCCGCGCCGTAGCTGTAGTTGTTGGTGGCGATGCCGTAGTAGAACGCGAAGGTGTCGAGCACGTCGGCCGCCTCGTGGCCGACCGCGTCCCGCTGGATCAGGAACTGCTCGAACCCGACGGTGAGCGCGTTGCCCAGGCGCAGCACCAGCATCAGCATGATGACGCCGGCCATCCCGGGCAGGGTGATGTGCCACAGCCGCCGCCACCGCCCGGCCCCGTCCACCGCGGACGACTCGTACAGGTCGGTGTTGATGGCGGCGAGCGCGGCGAGGAACACGATGATCGACCAGCCGGCCTCCTTCCAGATCGCCTGCGAGGTGATCAGCAGCACGAAGGTGTCCGGGTCGGTCATGATGTCCCAGGTGCCGATGTCGTTGCTGCGCAGGAACTGGTTGAGCAGCCCCGCACCGCCGAACATCTGCTGGAAGATCGTGATCGCGAGCACCCAGGAGAAGAAGTGCGGCAGGTAGGCGATGGACTGGATGAGGTTGCGCAGCCGTTCGCTGAGCACCGAGTTCAGCAGCAGCGCCAGCGCGATGGGGATCGGGAAGAACAGGATCAGCTGGACGAAGCTGAGGTACAGCGTGTTGGTCAGCGACCCCCAGAACAGCGAGTCCTCGAACAGGACCTCGAACTGGGCGAGGCCCACCCACTCGCTGTTCCACACCCCCACCAGCGGGTTGTAGTCCTGGAACGCCGTCAGCAGCCCGAACAGCGGCACGTAGTTGAAGACCAGGAGCAGCAGGACGGCGGGCACGGTCATCAGCAGCAGCGACCGGTCGCGCCGCAGCCTCACCCGCAGGCTCAGCTTGTTCCTCCGCGCGTCGTCCTCGCGCGCGGGCCGTTCCGTGACCGCGGAACTCACTGCCCGGTCCCGTGCTTCTGCAGCACGTTCTCGTCCATCCACTGGACGAGCTTGTCGCCGCCGCCGCTGGACTTCCAGGTGGTGATCGCCTCCTTCACTTCGGCGACCTTCTTCTTGCCGTGGTAGCAGTCCTTGATGGCGTCCTCGACGGCCTGCGCCGCGTCGGTGGTGGCCATCGACCGCGGCAGGCTGATGTTCATGTTCCAGAACACGGGCTTGCGCAGGTGCTTGACGTTCGCGGCCTGCCAGGCGGTGAGGTCCTTGGTGACGACGTCCGAGCCGGGGTTGCTGACCACCGCGGGCGGCGAGGCCAGGAACGGGAAGGTCTGCGCCTGGACGTTCTTCTTGCCCTCTTCGGTGGCGGTCGGCACGCCGTTGACCATCGTGTGGTGGACGCCTTCGACACCGAAGTTGACCAGCGTGTACTCCTTCGAGCCGAACGGCGCGGCCAGGTAGTTGGCGACCGCCAGCAGCTCCTCGATCTGCTCCGGCTTCAGGTTGCTGTTGAGGTAGCTCATGATGCTGGTGGAGGGGCCGAGGTGGATCTGCGGCTCGCCCTTGCCGTCGGCGGTGAAGAAGTCGAAGGAGCCCCGCCGGAAGTTCGGGTTGGCGGCCGTGCCGGACTGGTGGTCGGCGGCGTTCCACGCGCCGGTGCCACCGCCCCCGATCAGCACCTTCCCGGAGTAGAAGCGCACGTTGGCGTTGGTGTTGTCGCCGGCCTGCGCGTCCGGGTGCAGGTAGCCGGCGGTCGCGAGCTGGTAGTGCCACTCCAGGGCGTCCAGCAGCTCCGGCATGTCGTACTTGTGGATCAGCTTGCCGTTGTCGACCTTCCACTTGAGGGGCACGTTCCACGACGGGAACATGTAGGTCCACACGTCGTCGAAGGCCCACACGCCGCCCTTGGCGTCGGTCAGCTCCTTGCCCAGGTTCATCAGGTCGTCGGCGGACTTCACCTGGTCCGCGGTGATGCCCTTGGCGTCGAAGAGGTCGCGGCGGTAGAACGTGGTGCCGGCGACCACGAACCCGCTGGAGAACGACGGGATGCCGTAGATCTTGTCGCCCCAGGCCCCGGCCTGCCAGGCGCCCGTGGGGATGGCCGCGAGGTTGGGGTACTTCTTGATGTTGTCGCCGGACAGGTAGGGCGTGAGGTCCGCGAGCTGCGACCCGGCCAGTTCACCGACGCTGAAGTTGGAGTTCCACCAGGTCGGCAGCTGGATCCAGTCGGGCAGCCGCTTGGCGGCGGTCATGGTGGGGATGATCGTGGCGTAGTTGTTGCCGTCGGCGGGCTTCATGTCGAGCGTGACACCCAGCGCCTCGTTCATGGCCTGGTAGAACGAGTTGTCGGCGGGCGGGATCGTGCCCCACAGCGGCGTGACGGTCGTGTACCTGCCGCCCTTGCCCGGCACGCCGGACACCGTGGCGACCGGGTTCGAAGGGTAGGTGAGGAACCCCGGGTCGGTCAGGATGTCCGCGCCACCGGCCACCGAGGGGATGTCCGGCTTGATCGACGTGCTCGGCACGTAGTTCGGGAGCGCGGACTTGAGGGCGTCGCTGTTGGCGCCGGTCTTCTGCTGGGCGCCGCCGCCGCACGCGGACAGCAGGCCACCCATGGCCGTGAGTCCCGCGACCGAGGCCGAGACGCTCAGGAACCTCCGGCGATTCAGCTCAATCCCCATGACAGGGCCACCCTTCTTCGTTGAAAGCGGAGTGTCGAAGCGCTTGACGATGCCGGGAGAGTAGTCATGTGACCTGGCGCACGGCAAGAGCCAGTTGGCCGCCAAGATGCAGGCTGGGCAGGCACTCATTGACAGTGTCACGGGCTCCGTGTCAGCGTTGAAGCGCTTCACATGATCTGACCCGAGGGGTTGTGCCGCGTGAGTTCCTCATCCCTGTCCGCCACCGGGCGGCTGCCGTTCCACGACTCCGGGCTGGACGTGCGCAAGCGCGTCGATGACCTGCTCGCCCGGCTGACGCTCGACGAGCGGATCGCGATGCTGCACCAGTACGCCCCCGCCGTTCCCCGGCTGGGCGTCGCCGCGTTCCGCACCGGGGCCGAGGCGTTGCACGGCGTGTCGTGGCTGGGTGTCGCCACGTCGTTCCCGCAGGCCGTGGGCCTGGGCGCGACCTGGGACGAGGAGCTGGTGCGCCGCGTGGCCGAGGCGACCTCGGTCGAGCTGCGCGCGTTCCACCTGCACCGGCCGCCGGCCGAGGGCGACGGCCGGACGAGCCTGCAGGCGTGGGCGCCGGTGGTGAACCTGCTGCGCGACCCGCGCTGGGGGCGCAACGAGGAGGGCTACTCCGAGGACCCGGTGCACACCGCGCGGATCGCGGAGGCGTTCTGCCGGGGGCTCGCGGGCGACGACCCGAGGTTCCTGCGCGCCGCACCCGTGCTCAAGCACTTCCTGGCCTACAACAACGAGGACGACCGCTGCACCACGTCCTCCGGCGTGCGCCCCCGGGTGCTGCACGAGTACGACCTCGCGGCGTTCCGGCCCGTGGTGGCCTCCGGCGCGGCGACCGGCGTCATGGCCGCGTACAACCTGGTCAACGGCCGTCCGTGTCACGTCAGCCCGCTGATCGGGGACGAGCTGCGCCGCTGGGCCGAGCCGACCGGGCACGAGCTGTTCGTGGTCAGCGACGCGGAGGCGCCGTCCAACCTGGTCGACCTGGAGCACTACTTCGACGACCACGCGGAGTCGCACGCCGCCGCTCTCAAGGCGGGCATCGACAGCTTCACCGACCACGGCACGGACAGCGGCACGCCGGTCGGGCGGCTGCGCGAGGCGCTGGAGCGCGGCCTGATCGACGAGGCCGACGTCGACCGCGCCGTGCGCCGGCAGCTGGAGCTGCGGTTCCGCCTCGGCGAGTTCGACCCGGACCTCGACCCGTACGCGGCGATCGGCCCCGACGCGATCGACCACCCGGACCACCGCGTGCTCGCCGCGCGGGCGGCCACCGAGGCCGTGGTGCTGCTGAAGAACGACGGGCTGCTGCCGCTCGACAAGGCCGCCGCGCCCCGCGTCGCGGTCATCGGCCCGCTGTCCGACGTGCTGCACGAGGACTGGTACAGCGGCACGATGCCGTACCGGGTCACCGTCGCCGCCGGGCTCGAGGAGGCGGTCGGCGACGTGGTCCGCGTGTCCGGTGACGACCGCATCGCGCTGCGTTCCCGCACCACCGGGCTCCTGCTCGGCGACACCGCCTTCGACGTCACCGAGTGGGGTGACGACGTGGTGACGCTGCGCTCCGCCGACACCGGCCGCCACCTCGGCGCCAAGTACGGCACCCTCGTCACCGAGGAAGAACGCGTCAAGAGCTGGGACGTGCACGAGACGTTCGTGCTGGAGCCCGTCGCGGACGACGGCGACGCGGTGCTGGTGCGCAACGTCCTCACCGGCCGCTACGCCGCGGTCGACCCGGCCGACGGCCGCGTGGTCGTCACGGCCGAGACGCCCGCGACCGCCGAGCGCTGGTCGCGCGAGCTGGTCCGCGACGGCGCGGCGGAGGCTCGCGCCGCCGCGGCCGCCGCCGACGTCGCGGTCGTCGTCCTCGGCAACCACCCGCTCATCAACGGCCGCGAGACCCAGGACCGCACCGGCACCGCGCTGCCCGGGACGCAGGAGGCGCTGCTCCGCGCCGTCGCCGAGGTCCGGCCGGCCACCGTCCTGGTGGTGATGAGCAGCTACCCCTACGCCGTGGACTGGGCCGACGAGCACCTGCCCGCCGTGGTGTGGACGTCCCACGGCGGGCAGGAGACGGGTCACGCGCTGGCCGCCGTGCTGCTCGGCGACGAGGAGCCGGCGGGCCGGCTGCCGCAGACCTGGTACCGGGGCGACGACGAGCTGCCCCACCCGCTCGACTACGACGTCATCAAGGCGGGGTGGACCTACCAGTACCACCGGACCGCGCCGCTGTACGCGTTCGGCCACGGCCTGTCCTACACCGACTTCGCCTACCGCGACCTGCGGTTGTCGTCGGAGGTCGTGCCGCAGGACGGGTCGCTGGAGGTCTCGGTGGCGGTGGCGAACACCGGTGCGCGGCCGGGCAGCGAGGTGGTCCAGGTCTACGTGCGCGCGGTGGCCGCCCGCTACGACGCGCCCCGGCTGCGCCTCGTCGACTTCCGCAAGGTCCGCGTCGGCGCGGGGGAGGGCGAGGAGCTGACCTTCCGGCTGCCCGTCGACCGGCTCGCGCACTGGGACGTCGAGCGCGGTGCGTTCGCGGTCGACCCGGGCGACTACGAGATCGTCGTCGCCCGTTCCGCGGAGGACCACGTCCTCGTGGCGCGGTTCTCCGTCACCGGCGAGGACCCCACGCCGCGCGCGGTGGTGGACCGGGACACCCGTGCGGTCGACTTCGACGACTACTCGGGGCTCGCGCTGGTCGACGCGACCCGGGTGACCGGTGACGCGGTCGCACCGGCGGACCCGGCGCGGCCCGCGACGCTGCTGTTCCGCGCCGCGGACCTGACCGGCGCCGCGGGCGTCGAGGTCGAGGTGGCGCGGGTGGGTGGTCCGGGGCGGGCCCGGCTGGAGTTCCACCTGGGCGACCGGTCGCTCGGCGCGGTCGACGTGCCGGTGACGGGCGACCGCTACGCGTGGACGACGGCCGCGGCGCGGTTCGAGGAGCGGCCGGACGGCGTCCACGACCTGTCGCTGACGCTGCACGGCGACTTCCGCCTGGCCGCGTTCCGCCTCACGTCCTCGCGCCCGACGACCGCACCGGCCTGACCCGCCCGGCCATCGGCGTGCCCGGCGATCGACCGTGTCGGGTGTTCGCCTGACTCCGCCGAAAGGCGGCGCGACCTAGCGTGGCGACCACAGGGGAGGCACCGGCGGACTCGCCGGTGGCGAACGAGAGGACGACCATGCGTCCGTACATCGCGACGATCGCCGCGGCAGCGGCACTGCTCGCAGGGTTCAGCGTCGTCGGTGCGGGAGGCACCGCGGCCGCGGCCGCGGTGGGCTGGTGCGACGGGGTGAAGTGGGTGCAGCACAACAGCCTCTACGGCACCAAGCAGCCCTACCACAAGGCCACCGGCAGCACGACCTGCTACCTGGAACGCGGTTCCTACGGCAGCGCGGTGAACGCGCTCCAGTTGGCGTTGAAGTACTGCAACTGGGCGCCGAACCTCGTCGCGGACAGCGATTTCGGCGCCATCACGGAGGAGCGCCTGAAGTACGCCCAGCAGCGTCGGGGCGTCCTCGCGGACGGCAGCTACGGCCCGAACACGCGCGCGGCGCTGAAGTGGCCCGTGTTCCACAACAACGGCTTGCGGACCGATACCTGCGTCTTCGTGTCCTGAGCGTGCGGCGGCTCCCCGCGGTTCCGATCGGTGCCGCGGGGAGCCGCTTGCGGG
>NZ_JBEOVG010000130.1:0-20712 GCF_040295345.1 Actinosynnema sp. NPDC002837 | reverse complement strand
TTCGCCCCCCCTTTTTTTTTTTTTGTGTGTTTTTTTTTTTTTTTGGTTTTTTTGTACTTTTTTTTATCTTCGTCTCTGTCGGCGGGGGGGGGGGCGGGGGGGTGGGCCGGACGTGGCCACTGCCGAGGCGCCGCCTCACCCGGCCGCGGCGAACTGGGCCGCGTACAGGCGGTGGTACGCGCCCTCGGCGGCCATCAGCTCGTCGTGGCTGCCCTGCTCCACGATCCGCCCGGACTCCATCACCAGGATCACGTCGGCGTCCCGGATCGTCGACAGCCGGTGGGCGATGACGAAGCTCGTCCGCGACGACCGCAGGGCCGCCATGGCGTGCTGCACCAACGACTCCGTGCGGGTGTCCACCGAACTGGTCGCCTCGTCCAGGATGAGCAGCGACGGGTTGGCCAGGAACGCCCGCGCGATGGTCAGCAGCTGCTTCTCACCGGCGCTGACGTTCGTCGCCTCCTCGTCGATGACGGTGTCGTACCCGTCCGGCAACGTGCGCACGAACCGGTCCACGTAGGTGGCGCGGGCCGCGGCGATGATCTCCTCCTCGGTGGCCGAGGAGTTGCCGTAGGCGATGTTGTCGCGGATCGTGCCGCCGAACAGCCACGTGTCCTGCAGCACCATGCCGGTCTGCGCCCGCAGGTCCTCCCGCTTCAACGCGGTGATGTCCACCCCGTCCAGCGTGATGCGGCCCGCGTCCAGCTCGTAGAACCGCATGATCAGGTTCACCAGCGTCGTCTTGCCCGCGCCGGTCGGGCCGACGATCGCGACCGTCTGCCCCGGCTCGGCCACCAGCGACAGGTCCTCGATCAGCGGCTGCTCGGGCCGGTAGGAGAAGCTCACGTGCTCGAACTCCACCCGGCCGCGGCGTTCGGCGGGCAACGACGCCTCCGCCGGGTCCGGCTCCTGCTCCTCGGCGTCGAGCAGCTCGAACACCCGCTCGGCCGACGCGACGCCGGACTGCATCAGGTTCGCCATCGACGCCACCTGGGTCAGCGGCTGGGTGAACTGGCGTGAGTACTGGATGAACGCCTGCACCTCGCCGAGCGTCATCGCGCCGGACGTGATGCGCAGGCCGCCCACCACCGCCACGGCCACGTAGCTGACGTTCGACAGGAACATCATCATCGGCATGATCAGGCCGGACACGAACTGCGCGCCCATCGCCGAGCCGAGCAGCTCGTCGTTGCGGCGCTTGAACTCCGCCTCCGACTCGCGCTGCCGGCCGAAGACCTTCACCAGCTGGTGGCCGGTGAACGCCTCCTCGATGTGCGCGTTCAACGCGCCGGTGTGCTTCCACTGCGCCACGAACAACGCCTGCGACCGCTTGCGGATCCGCCCGGTCGCCACCACGGAGATCGGGATCAGCAGCAACGCGATCAGCGTCAGCAGCGGCGAGATCGTCAGCATCATCACCAGCACGCCGATGACCGTCAGCAACGACGTCAGCAGCTGGCTCAGCGTCTGCTGCAACGTCGTCGACACGTTGTCGATGTCGTTGGTGACGCGGGAGAGCAGCTCGCCGCGGGGCTTGCCGTCGAAGTAGCGCAGCGGCAGCCGGTGGATCTTGTCCTCGACGTCGGAGCGCAGCCGGAACACGAAGCGCTGCACCACGTTGTTCAGCACCCGGCCCTGCCACCAGCCGAACGCCGACGAGATCAGGTAGAGGCCCATCACCCACATCAGGACCGTGGCGAGGGCGGCGAAGTCGACGCCCGCGTCCGTGCCGCGCATCCGGCCGAGGACGCCCTCGAAGATGATGTCGGTGGCGTGGCCCAGGATCTTCGGCCCCGCCACGGCGAACGCCACGCTGATGACGCCGAGGGTGACGACCGCCAGCAACGCGATCCGCTCGCGCCGCATGCGCTGGACGAGCCGGCGCGCCGACGGGCCGAAGTTCTCCGCCTTGCCCATCGGCATGCCCATGCCGGGCATGCCGCCGCCCATCCGCGGCGGTGGCGGGGTCGCGGGGCGGGGAGTGGTCGTGGTGCTCATGCGGCCTGCTCCGAGGTCAGCTGCGACTCGACGATCTCCACGTAGGTGGGGCAGGAGTCCAGCAGTTCGTGGTGGGTGCCGATGCCGACGACGGTGCCGGCGTCCAGCACCACGATCCGGTCGGCGTCCAGGATCGTGGACACGCGCTGGGCGACGACCACCACGACGGCGTGCCGCGTGTGCGGTCGCAGCGCGGCGCGCAGCCGTGCGTCGGTGGACAGGTCCAGCGCCGAGAAGGCGTCGTCGAACAGGTAGATGTCCGGTCGGCGCACCAGCGCGCGGGCGATGGAGAGCCGTTGCCGCTGGCCGCCGGAGACGTTCGTGCCGCCCTGGGCGATCTCCGCGTCGAGCCCGCCGGGCATGGCCTCCACGAAGTCGCGCGCCTGCGCGATCTCCAACGCCTCCCACAGCTCGTCGTCGGTGGCCTCGGGCCTGCCGTAGCGGAGGTTGGACGCGACCGTGCCGGTGAACAGGTACGGCCGCTGCGGCACCAGCCCGATGCGCGCGCACAGCGCCTCGGTGTCGATCTCGCGGACGTCCGCGCCGTTGACGAGCACACCGCCGCCGGTCACGTCGATCAGCCTCGGCACGAGGTTGAGCAGCGTCGTCTTGCCGGTGCCCGTGCTGCCGATGATCGCGGTGCGGTGACCGGCCTCGGCGCGGAAGCTGATGTCGCGCAGCACCGGCTCGTCCGCGCCGGGGTAGCGGAACTCCGCGCCGCGGAACTCCACCGAGATCTTGCTCGGCAGCTCGAGCAGCGGCGAGGTCGGCGGCCGGACCGACGAGTCGGTCTCCAGCACCTCGTTGATCCGCTCGGCGCTCACGGCGGCACGCGGGATCATCATCGAGATGAAGGTCGCGAACATCACCGCCATGAGGATCTGCATCAGGTAGCTCAGGAACGCCGTCAGCGCGCCGATCTGCATCTCGCCGGTGTCCACGCGGAACGCGCCGAACCACAGCACGGCCACGCTGGAGGCGTTGAGCAGCAGCATCACCACCGGGAAGATCAACGCCTGGAGCCGGCCGACGCGCAGCGCGGTGTCGGTGAGCGCGCCGTTGACGTCGGCGAAGCGCCGGGTCTCGGCGCGCTCCCGGACGAACGCCCGCACCACGCGGATGCCGGCCAGCTGCTCGCGCAGCACCCGGTTGACCTCGTCGATGCGCTCCTGCATCAGCCGGAACTGCGGCACCATGCGGATCACGATCAGGCCGACCGCGATCGCCAGCGCGGGCACGCAGACGACGAGCAGCCACGACAGGCCGACGTCCTCGCGCAGCGCCATCACGATGCCCGCCACGCACATGATCGGCGCGTTGACCAGCATCGTGCAGCCCATCACCACGAGCAGCTGGACCTGCTGCACGTCGTTGGTCGTGCGGGTGATCAACGACGACGGGCCGAGCGTGGCGACCTCGCGCGCGGAGAACTCGCCGACGCGGTGGAAGACGGCCGCGCGGACGTCGCGGCCGAAGCTCATCGCCACGCGGGCGCTGTAGTAGACCGCGCCGATCGAGGAGACGATCTGGATGATCGACACGCCGACCATCCAGCCGCCGGTGGACAGGATGTAGCCGGTGTCACCGGCGGCGATGCCGAAGTCGATGATGTCGGCGTTGAGGCTCGGCAGGTACAGCGAGGCGACGGTGCCGATCAGCTGTAGCACGAGCACGACCGTCAGTTCACGTCTGTACGGCCGCAGGTGGGCACGCAGCAAGCGGCTCAGCAACGGTGTTCCCCCATAAGAAACGGATCGTGTCTAACATGTGCAAAGGTAGACCCGTGCGATAAGGAACGCAAAGTATCTAAAGGCTGGGTAAAGGCTTCGTCCGGTCGGGGTTCATGGACTCATGGTGACGGGCTCGTGGGTAGGGGGCTCGTCGGTGGCGGGCCCGGCGAGGTTCGGTGAGAGGGCAGGGTGACGGTGACGAAGTCGCGTCGACGTGGGGCGGAGCTGGAGCGGGCCATCCTGGACGCGGCGTGGGACGAGCTGCGCGAAGTCGGCTACGCGAGGCTCACCATGGAGGCGGTGGCCGCCCGTGCCGGGACGAGCAAGCCGGTCATCTACCGCCGGTGGGGCGGTCGGGCGGAGCTGGTGCTGGCTGCGTGGTTCCGCAACCTGCCCGCGGAACCCGAGCCGCCCGACACCGGCACGTTGCGCGGTGACCTGCGCACCCTGTTCGGCCGCATCGCCCGCCGGGCCGACTCGATGATGAACGAGATGGTGGCGGGCGTGATGGGTGAGGCGTTCCGGCACCCCGAGGTGGCGGCCCTGCTGGGTGAGCGCCTGACCAACCCGACGCCGCTGACCGAGGCCGTGTCGACGATCGTGGACAAGGCCGTGAGCCGGGCCGAGCTGCCGCCGGTCGAGCTGCCGCACCGGGTGCGGCGGCTGCCGCTGGACCTCATCCGCAACGAGTCGATGACCTGCGGCGCCCCGGTGAGCGAGGAGACCGTGGCGTCGTTGGTGGACGACGTCTACGTGCCGTTGCTGCACGGGTTGGCGGCCCTCCAGGAGGACGGGTGATCAGGCCCGGGTGACGCGGGCCAGCGCGCCGGTTTCGAGGGCGATCCAGAGGGCGCCGTCGGGGCCCGGGGTGATGCCGTGCGGTTCCGCGTGGGGCGCGGGGAGCGCGTGGGACTCCACGGCGCCGTCGGTGGTGATCACGCCGACCCGGTTGGCGCCCCACTCGGTGAACCAGAGGTCGCCGTGGCCGTCGGCGACGATGGCGTGCGGGCGTGAGGCGCGGTCGGGCAGCGGGAACCCGGTGATCTCGCCGTCGGTGGTGATCCGGCCGATCCGGCCGGCGGCGATCTCGACGAACCACAGCGCGTCGTCCGGGCCGGCGCAGAGGCCGACCGGTCCGGCCGCGTCCGCGGGGAGCGGGTGGACGGTGACGGCGCCGTCGGTGGTGATCCGGCCGATGGCGTTGGCCTGGTTGAGCGTGAACCACATCGCGCCGTCGGGGCCCGCGGTGATGGCCGACGGGAACGCTCCGGTGAGCGGGAGCGGGAACTCGGTGATGTCGCCGTCGGTGGTGACGCGGCCGATGCGGTCGGCGTTGATCTCGGTGAACCACAGCGCGCCGTCGGGGCCCGGGGCGATGCCGTACGGGCCGCAGTCGGGGGTGGGTGGGGTGAACTCGGTGATCTCGCCGCCGGTGGTGATGCGGCCGATGCGGTGGCTCTGGTACCCGGTGAACCAGAGCGCGTCGTCCGGACCGGTGACGATGATGGTCGGCCGGCTGTCGGGGGCGAGGTGGTGGGTGGTCGGGGCTCCGCCGGGCGCCAGTCGTCCGATCCCGCTGCCCCGCACCAGGGTGTACCACAGCGCGCCGTCCGGGCCGGTGGTGATCGCGTAGGGGCCGCTGTCGTGGTCGGCGACGAGGTGGGTCTCGATGCTGACGGCGTGGCGTGGCGTGGCATGGGGAGGAGTCGTTTCCTTCGAGGTCGGTGTGCGCACGTGTACGCAGCGTCCCGTCGGGGTAGTCCGGACGGGCCGTGTGCACGCGTGTCTACACGGCAGGTCGGCTTCGGCCGGCTGGGTCAGACTGGCGCGGAAGGTTGAGCAAACCAGCCTCCGCGCCGGTCTGACCACCCATTTCCGGTCCCTCAGGCCGCTCGTTCAGCCGGACGTGCAGTTCAGGTCGGGGTCCGGGACGGACGGGCCGTTGGCGGTGAAGCCGAAGGTGGTCGAGCCGTCCGCGGGCAGCTTGCCGTTGTGGGCGGCGTTGGTGACGGTCACCGAGTTCTCGCCCAGGTCGAGGGTGCCGTTCCACAGGTTGCTGATCGCGTGGCCGGACGGGCGGGGCCAGGTCACGGTCCACCCGGTGAGGGCGCGGCCACTGGCGTTGCGCACGGTCACGTGGGCCTGGTAGCCGCCGGGCCAGGAGTTGGTGATCTCGAAGCGGGCGGTGCAGGTGCGCGGGGCGGTGCTCGTTGCGCTGGTGGTGGTGGCGGCGTTGGTCGTGGTGGTCGCGCTGGTGGTGGTCGCGCTGGTAGTGGTGGTGGGGGTGCTGGCGGGGGTGCTCGCCGTCGTCGTTGTCGTCGTGGTGGTGGTCGTGGTGGTGTCGTCCACGGCCGGTTGGGCGTTGCCGGTCGAGTCCGTGCGGGCCAGCGAGTTGCCGATCACGATGCCGGTCGCGACCAGCACGACGGCGCCGGCCACGAGCGCGAACCGTCGCCACGGCACGCGGCGCTGGGCGGGTAGCGGGCGGGTGTCGCCGTTCTGCGAGGCGCTGGGCTGGGGGTCGCCCGGCAGCGGCCGTCCTTCCACCACCGCGCCCAGGAGGCCGTGCAGCTCGGCCATCGTCGGCCGTTCGGCCGGGTCTCGGCGGAGCACGCGTTCCAGGACGTCGCCCAGCCTGCCCTGGAAGCGCATCGGCGCGACCTCGCCGTCCGCGATGCGGCGGAGCAGGGCGTACGGGTTGTCGGTGGTGCCGAACGGCGGGTGGCCCTCCAGCGCGGCGTAGAGCGTCGCGCCCAGGGCGTACACGTCGGAGGCGAACACGGCCTCCTGGCCGGCCGCCACCTCCGGCGCGAGGAACGCGGGCGTGCCGACGACCACCCGGGCGTCGGTCACGGTGTGCTCGCCGATCGCCCGGGCGATGCCGAAGTCGGCGATCTTCGCGGTGCCGTCCTCGGCCAGGAGGATGTTGAACGTCGTGACGTCCCGGTGCACGATGCCGTCGGCGTGGGCGGCGGTCAGCGCGGACGCGACCTGCCAGCCGACGCCGGCGACCAGCTCCTCGGGCAGCGGGCCGCGTTCGTCGACCAGCTCGGCCAGCGTCTTGGACGGCAGGTACTCCATCACCAGGCAGGGTTTGCCGCCGTGCTCGACGACGTCGTGCACGGTGACGGCGTGCGGGTGCCGCAGTCGTGCGGCGACCCGACCCTCCCGCACGATCCGCTCGACCGCGCTCGGGGAGTCGGCCGCGTTGAGGAGCTTGACCGCGACGGACCGCCCCAGGCGCTCGTCGCGTGCCCGCCAGACCACCCCGGCCGCCCCGCGCCCGACCAACTCCACCAGCCGATACCGCCCGGCGATGACCTCGTCCCGTTCCGACACAGCCAGAAGCTACTTGCCCGGCCGACCACCCGGCCAGCTCCGGTGATCGGGACAGGGGTGGCGACGGCGTGTCGAGAGCACCCGCCGGGCGCGGCCGGCAGCCCGCTGACCTGCGCCGGGACGGCCGCCGGCGTGGTGGGCGATAGGCCGGGTGCTTCGTCGACGTCGCCGAACGGGCACCGACGACCATGCCGCCTGGGCGCGTCGGATCGCGCGGAGCTCCGGGCGTGACAGCGAGTGAACTACCACGGTGGGGGATACGCGCGGGCCGCGGAGGTCGTCGCGCACCGGCGCCCCGGACCGGCCGGTGGCGCCCGCCTCGCCGGCAACCGGGCCCATGGCGTGAACGCGACGATCGAAGCCAGGTTCTCCGCCGGGGTGCCGTGGCCGATCGGCATCATCAGCCACGACCTACCGATCCAGGCCGCGCATTTCCAACCCGACTACGGCGCCGACGGCATCATCCTGAAACCGGAGTTCTTCGCCGAGGTGGACGACGGCCCGGTCACGCTCACGTTCCACTTCTGGAGCGGCGCCACGACCGCCTACCGCATCACCAAGACCGGCGACGTCGTCACCGGCAACCCCGGCTGACCGGGAACGGCGGGTGCCGCCGCGGCATCCGCCGACTCCGCTGCCCGGTCTCACCACAAAGCTCGTCTCACCAACCTGAAAAAGCCGGGGGAGCGACGCACTCCTTCGCCGCGACCCAGGCGGGGCGGGTGGTCAGTACCAGCGCTGGTTCGCGCCGCCGTGGCAGCTCCACATCTGCACGACGGCCCCGTCATTCGGGTTCCAGTCCTTGACGTCGAGGCACTTGCCGTTCATCTCACTGCGGATCATTCCGGCGTCCACGTACCAGCGTTGGTTGGAGCCTCCGTGGCAGCTCCACATCTGCACGACGGCCCCGTCGCTGTTGTTCCAGTCTCTGATGTCGAGGCACTTGCCGTTCATGTCGCTGCGGATCATCCCGGCGTCGCCGTACCAGCGCTGGTTGGCGCCGCCGTGGCAACCCCACAGCTGGACGGTCGCGCCGTCGTTGTTGTTCCAGTCCTTGATGTCGAGACACTTGCCATTCATCTCGCTCCGGACCATCACGCCGGTCACCGCTTGCGCCGGAGCCGACAGCATCATGGTGCCGCTGAGCACGACGGCGGCAAGGCTGAACACCGCAACCAGCATCCTCGACCTTTTCATGGCCTTCCTCAGGGTGTGGGTATTCTCGAGTGAGAATGTTCGAGCGATCGCGGTGATCGGGTTCGATCAACCGCGACTCGTCCGACCCTGGGACGTTCCGGCCGTGCTCGGCAATCGCTCTCCGTCGAACGGGTGTAGGGCGCTACCGGGTCGAGCTAAGAGCTTTCACCATGATCTCCGAAAATGACCCACGGTGAAGCCGTGCAGGGTGATGTCGGGCGGCCGACCGCGCCGGCTCGCACGCCCACGGGGTCCGGGTGGCAGCGCCCGACCCGGGGTTGACATTGTCGCATCCTATGACTCATCGTGTTGAGACAAAGGTTGTGACATTGGGAGGTGGCGCATGCGCCAGGGAGATCACCCGGAGGCCGGGCGGTGGCTGGCCCGGCACGGCTTGGCCGACGCCGAGCCGACCCCGCTGCTCGCGGCACGGCTGGCGGTGCGACGGCGTGCCAACCTCGCCAACAGCGTCCTGCTGGCGGCGTTCATGATCGGTGCGGCACTCACGCACGCGTTGACGCTGCCCGCCGACGTCACGTCGTCCTGGCCGGCGCTGCTGGTGCTCACGGCGTTGGTGGTCGGGTTGCTGGTGGCGCAGTGGCTGCTCGGCTGGTGGGTGCGGCGGGTCGACCGGCGGGCGGGCGCACGACTGCCCCGGCGGGTGGCCCACCCGGTCCAGCTCGGGTGGCCGGCGGTGTTGGGCCTGCCGCACGCCGTCTTCACGGTCGCCGGCTTCGCCGGCGCGTTGCTGCTCGCGGTGAGCGTGCTGCCGGTTCCGGACCCCGGCCTGCGGTCCGGGGCGGTCATCGTGCTGATCGGCCTCGTGGGCGCCGCCGCCGGCACCGTCATGCAGTTGCGCCAGGTGCTGGCGAGCCCGGCCGTGGCGGAGGACGAGGCGTCGCTCACGGCCGACGTCGTGATGCGGGTCGAGGACGCCCGCGCCGTCGTCACCCCCAGCCTGGTGTGGTTGCTGCCGGTCATCTTCCTGTACGGGGACTCGCTCGGCTGGTGGAACGCGGTCTCGGTGGCGCTCCTCGTGGTGGGCGCCGTCGTGTTCTCCCTGATCCAGGTCCGGTCCGCGGGCGTCGGTGCGGCGGCCCGGCGAGCCATGGCGACCCGGTGATCGTCATCGACGCGGCCTCGCCGACGCCGCCGTACGAGCAGCTCCGAGCCCAGCTCGCGAGGCAGATCCAGGACCGCGCGCTCGCCGTGGGCACGAGGCTCCCGACGATCCGCCGGCTCGCGGCCGACCTCGGCCTCGCCGTGAACACCGTCGGTCGGGCGTACCGGAAGCTGGAGGAGGCCGGGCTGATCGAGACCCGCGGGCGGGCCGGCTCGTACGTCGCGGCCGCCGGCGACCGCGCCCTCGAACAGGCCCGCCGCGCCGCCCTCGACTACGCGGCGGTCATCGCGAGCACCGGCATCGATCCCACCGAGGCGATCCGGATCGTCGAGGCGGCCCTGGGCCGTGCCGCGACACCGTGAACAGCGGAAGGCGAACCTGCGACGACCGGCAGCGCTCTTCGCCCGCACACCACCGATCCGCGGTTCACGGCCGGGACGTGGTCGTGCGTCGGGTGCGGCTACCGTGGGCGCCTTCGGTGAGGCGGCGGAGGTGGTGGTGGACGGGGACGACGTGGCCGGGCACTCGAACACCGTCTCCGGTCCCAGCGACTTCGTCCTGCAGTCGCGCGACATCCACGGCGGCGTGCACCTCACGACCGCCGCGCCCGTGCGGCAGCCCCGGCAGTTGCCCCTGTCGACCGGCAACTTCACCGGTCGCGAGCCGGAGCTCGCGGAGCTGGACGCGCTGTTGGGCGGCGGCACGTCCGGTGTGGTGATCTCCGCGCGGCGGATTCGATCTTGGTGTCGATCTGCTCGATGAACGGGGTCATGGTCAGCACGACGAACGGCACCGACGGCACGAGGTTGGCCACGATGACGCCGGTCATGCTGCCGGCCAGGTGGAACTTGTAGAGCACGGTGGCCAGGGGGATGCCGTAGGTCATGGGCGGCATCAGGATGGGCAGCAGGAACAGCAGGGTGAGCAGCTTCTTGCCGGGGAAGTCGCGGCGGGCCAGGGCGTAGGCAGTGGGCACGCCGATCAGCACGGAGATCACGACCACGGCGACGGAGACCTGCAACGTCACCAGCAGCACGTCGAAGAGGTCGTACTCGCGCCACGCCATCACCGTGACCGGCGCCGGCCGCACCGTCACCGTGCAGGCGGTGGTGAACAAGCCGATCACCGAGCCCGCGGGCGGTTTCGTGGAAGCGGGCGGCTACGTCTCCATCGAGGCCGACCACTACACCAAAGCCGTCGACGGCAACGGGATCACCTGGTCGCGCCTGCCCGACATCGGCCGTACCGGGTCGGGTATGCGGCCCAGCCCGGTGACCACGGCCGACCAGACACCGGGAGGCGACGGCGCACGCCTGGAGTACCAGGTCAACCTGACGACGACCGGACCGGTCACGGTGTGGGCGTACCTCTCGCCCCGCAACAACGTGCGTCCCGGCGACGGCGTGAAGTACGCGATGTCGATCGACGACCAGGCGCCCCGGACGGTCGACATCACGACTGCGACGCGTGCCGACGACACGACCATGAACAAGGGCTGGGAGGTCAACGCCCTGGAAGCCGTCAACCGCACGTCCACCACGTTCACGGTCACCTCTCCCGGCGTGCACACGGTGAAGTTCTGGGTGGTCGACCCCGCCGTGGTGCTGCAGAACCTCGTGGTCGACACCGGCGGCCTGAAGTACAGCTACCTGGGCCCGCCGGAGAGCCACCGGGTGTCCGCGGGCGTGGTCCCCACGACGTGACCACGCGCGGAAGGGTGGGAGGCGACGCAGCGCCTCCCACCCGCCCGGGCATCAGATCGTGCCGGTGATCGTGGCCTTGACCGCGAGGGCGGCGCCGGAGCGGGCCCATTCGCTGTGGTCGAACGGTTGCACGTCCAGGTCGATCAGGGCGGGGTCGTCGTCGAAGGTGTCCTCGATGCCGTCGTGCACCAGTTGCGTCGACACGTCGTACAGCGGGAGTCCCTCGCCGGTGAGCAGCACCTTCTGCGGGTCGACGGCGTTGGCGACGGTGCCGATGAGCACGCCGAGCGCGTAGCCCGCCTCGTCGAACACCTGCCGGGCCTGCGGATCGCCCGCGCGGACCCGGTCGAGAGCCTCGTCGTAGGCGGGGTTGCCGGTCAGCCGCCGCAGGATCACGTGCGTCAGCAGGTAGCTGGAGACGCAGCCGCTCCGGCCGCAGCCGCACAGCGGACCGCTCGCGTCGACCAGGGTGTGGCTGAAGCAGGGTGGCAGGCCGTGCGCGCCTTCGACGAGGCCGCCGTTGACGATCAGCCCGGTGCCGACGCCCGCGCCGACGGTGATCACCGCCATGGATCTCAGCCCGGCGCCGGGGCCGAACCAGTGCTGGGCGGCGGTGAGCGCCTGCACGTCGTTGTCGATCGCGGTGGGGATGCCGGTGGCGCGGGTCACCGCCGCCTTGAGCGGCACGTGGGTCCAGCCGAGGTGCTCGTCGCGCACGACCACACCGTGGTGGGTGACCCCGCCGAGCGTCACCCCCATGCCGGTCGGGGTGGGGAAGCGGGCCGCCACGTCGGCGATCTGGTCGATTACGTCGGCGGGGTCCTGGGAGCGCAGCGGCTCCTGGGTGGTGGCGACGGGGGTCGTGGTGAGGTCGGTCATCGTGGCGTGGAGCCGTTCGGCGGTCAGCTTCACGCCGAGGAAGTGGTGGGCCGCGCCCCGCACGTGCAGCATCTCCGAGGGCCGCCCCGCCGAGGCGCGGGGTCGCGTGTCGCCCTCGACCAGCAGTCCCTTCGCCACCAACGACCTGGTGACCCGGGTGAGGGTCGGCCGGGACAGGCGCAGCCGGTCGGCGATCTCGGCCCGCGACAGCGGCCCGTGGACCAGCACGTCCAGCAGCACGTCGCGGGCGATGACGGCCAGGTCCGGCCACGTGGGGGTGGTGCGGGCGCCGGCTTCCGAGGTCACCGGCCGACGATACCGGGGCTCGGGACCTCGGTGATCACCGAGGATCACGCCAACGGACACCCGCGCCGCGGACCGACCGAACCGCTCACGGCTCGGCGGAGTCGCCACCGCAGAGCCAAGGCACGGTACCCGAGTTCGAGCGGCTCGCTACGAGAACAGCCACACCGACACCCGCTACGCTGACCTGCGCCGCATCACCCCCTGTCCGACACCGACAGCGCGCCGGCAGCGGCGACCGGGCCGCCTGCGCCCGCAGAAGTCAGTCGTCGTCCGGGAAGGACAGAGATGGTCGTCATCCGCCCCTGCCAGGAAAATGACCTCGCCCTGCTGCGCGAGCACATCCCCACGCCCGGCCAACCCGAGCGTCACACCACCCGGTTCGAACGCCAACAGCACGGGCACAGCACATTCCTGATCGCCTGGGCGGACGACGTGCCGGTCGGGGCAGGCGAAATCCTCTGGCGTGGCTGCTCCGCCCCGGAGATCAACCAGCACTACCCCGACTGCCCCGAACTCAACGGCCTGGACGTCTGGCCGCCCGAACGCCGGTCCCAGGGCATCGGCACGGCCCTCATCGCCGCCGCGGAGGACGTCGTCCGCCAACACGGCCACCACCGGATCGGCCTGGGCGTCGACGATGGGAACCCCCGGGCAGCGGCCCTCTACCTCCGGCTCGGCTACCGGGAAACCGGCCGCCACTACCTCGATCGCTACGCCTACACGGACAGCGACGGAACCCGGCACGATGTCGCGGACCCCGCGCGGTTCCTGGTGAAGGACCTCCAGCCTGCCCGCACACCGCCATCCGCGACGACATCACCGCCAACCTCGACGCCGTCGAACGCCTCGAATCCCGCTTCCCCGGCCTGGACCTGGTCATCATCGAGAGCGGCGGCGACAACCTCACCGCCACCTTCAGCCGCGGCCTGGTCGACCGGCAGGTGTTCGTCGCCGGCGGCGACAAGGTGCCCCGCAAGGGCGGCCCCGGCGTCACCACCGCCGACCTGCTGGTCATCAACAAGACGGACCTCGCCGAGCACGTCGGCGCGAACATGGCGGTCATGGTCTCCGACGCCCACCGCATGCGCCGCCACCGACTGCCCGTGATCACGCAATCCCTGGTGCGAACCCCCGACGCGCCCGACGCGCCCGACGTGGCCGACTGGGTCCGCGCCTGCCTGAGCCGACCGGCCGACGCGGCGTCCGCCCACCTCACGAGCACGGCGTGAGGGCTTGCGCGCGCCTGGTGGTCGAACGGGACCGCACCGGCCGCAGCGTCGTGCGCGAACTGCGGTCGGTGTCCCCGCTCACCCTCATGCCCAGCCCACCCGGCCGACACGACGGCGACCCCGACACCGCCCTGGTGCACCTCGTCGGCTCCGCCGCGGCCCCGTTGGGTGGTGACGACCTGGACCTGGAAGTCCACGTCGGACCGGGCGCCGGGCTGCGCTTGCAAGGCATCGGCGCCACCCTCGCGCTGCCCGGTCCGCACCCCGGCCCCAGCCGGATGACCACGAGGTTCCACGTCGCCGAAGCCGGCCGGCTCGACTACCGCACCGAGCCGACGATCGTCGCCGCCGACGCCGACCACCACACAGAGCTGCTCGCCGACTTGGCCCCCGACGCACGCCTGCGCTGCCGGGAGATCGTCGTCCTGGGTCGCACCGGCGAACCACCCGGGCGCTTCACCGGCCTCACCCGCGTCCGCCGCGCCGACACCACCCTGCTGCACCAACGACTCGACCTCGGCAACCCCGACCTGGACCACACCCCGGCCCACCTCGCCGGCCACACCGTCATCGCCGGCGAACTGCTCGTCCGGGGCGACGACCCCGCCGAACCGGCCGGCGGCGACTGGTGGTCCCTCGTCCCGCTGGCGCACGGAGGATCCCTCGCCACCGCGCTGGCCCACGACGCCCTCACCGCCGAACGCCTGCTCACCACCGCACTGGCAACCCTGTGCCGCTCGGAAGGACATCGCTGCGGGCCGAACGGCGCCTGTGCGCTCGGTGACGAGTCCGTGAGGCGGCACGTGCGCGGGTGACACCGGGCTGCGGGTGTCCGCCGTGCCGGGCCCGCGTCGACCCAGCGTGCCGGCGAGTTCAGCGGTGGGCGGTCGCGGCGGCGATCAGGACGATCAGCTGGCGGCGGAAGTGGTCGTAGTCGTCCACCGCGCCGAGCAGCGCCTCCGACTCCTGCTCCTCGCGGCGGGCGGCGGTCAGGACGTCCCGGCCGGTCGGGGTGATCTCGACCAGGGTGCGTCGGCGGTCGCGGGCGTCGGAGCCGCGGGTGACGTGCCCGGAGCGGTCCAGCCGCTCGATGGTGCGGCTCATGGTCTGGTCGGTCACCTTGCAGAGCGTCGCCAGCTCGCGCTGGGCGCGCGGGCCGTCGGCGAGGTGGTGCAGCGCGATCAGGCCCGCGTGCGTCAGGCCCAAGCCGTTCAGCACCTCGTCGAACCGGCTCTCCACGACCCGCGCCGCCACCGACAGCAGTCGCCCGGTCGGCCAGGAGTCGATGTCGGCGCGCACCTGGTCCGGCCGGTGCGACACCTCCTGCTCGTCCCCTTGGCCCACACGACCATCTTCGCAGAGCGGTCCGAGGGGCAGTTGTTCAGCCTGCTGAGCGTTTGCCATGATGTTCAGCGTGCTGAACATCGTGCGTGGTCGCAGTGGGCTGCTCGTGCTCGGGGTGATCGGGAGCTTGGCGCTCACCGGCCTGGTGTGGCTGTTCGGGCAGCGGCTGCACGGGATCGCCCTGCTGCCCGACCAGGGGGCCTCCTGGTACTACTGGAAACTGCCCGAGCCCACCTTCTGGACGCGTGCGTCGGCGTGGACCGGCTACGTGGCGCACCAGGTCGTGTCATGGGGGCTCATCTACTACGCGCAGACCAGGATCCGCCGCTACACCACCGGCCTGCACCGGGTGAACGTCGTCGCGCTCGCGGCCAACGGCGCGTTCATCGCCCTGCACGCCGTGCAGACGCAGATTTTCTACGACGGCATCGCCCAGGACGTGTCGATCTTCAGCTCGCAGGGCTCCGTCGTGCTGCTGCTGGTGGCCGTGCTGCTGATGGAGAACAAGCGGCGCGGGCTGTTCTTCGGCCGGCGGGCCCCGATCTCGGCCGACGTCGTGGACTTCGTGCGGCGGTACCACGGCTACCTGTTCAGCTGGGCCGCGATCTACACGTTCTGGTATCACCCGATGGAGTCGACCAGCGGGCACCTCATCGGGTTCTTCTACATGTTCCTGCTGCTGTTCCAGAGCAGCCTGATGTTCACCGCCGCCCACACGAACCGGTGGTGGACGCTCACGCTGGAGCTGATGGTGGCGCTGCACGGCACGCTGGTCGCGGTGATGAACTCCGGACCGGATGGGATCTGGCCGATGTTCCTGTTCGGGTTCGTCGGCATCTTCGTGATCACCCAGATGCACGGCGTCGGCCTGAGCACGGCCGCGCGCTGGTGGGTCGCCGGGACCGTCGCGGTGGCGGTGGCGGCCGTCTACGCCTGGCGCGGCTTCGACCGCGTTGACGAGGTCGTGCGCATCCCGGTCATCGAGTACCTGCTGGTGGCCGTGCTCGCCCTGCTGATCTGGGCGCCACTGCGCCTGGCCCGCGGGCGGGCTACCGGAACCTCCGGCCGGTGACGGGCGGTCGGACGTCGGCGGCGGAACCCGGCGCGCCGCACCCGCTATTCCTATCGTTGCGCCGCCACCGGATCCTCGGCCGAATGGCCGCAGGCGCACCTCTTCGGAGTGCTGCCGCGCCGCTGTCGCGAGCCGAAGAAGATCACGAAACAGGCAACTACCGAAAAGTGCGGTTCTATACCTGCCGGCCCGCCGTACAGTCCCGCTACCGCGATGATCAAGCGTCGTCGTTACTTCGCATGCGACGGCAATTGTAATAGGGGTAGGTCATGCCTGGAGGTGAGATGTGGGTGAAAATGAACACGGGCGGCGGAACTTGCGGATCCTGGCGGTGCTCTTCGCTGTCTCCTGTGCACCGTTGACGTTCTTGGACCTGGAGGTCGCCAGCCAGCTCGCGGGCGCGCTGTCGTTACCCCTGGCCGTCGCCTTGGCCGCGCTCTCGGGAGTCTCGGCGTCGGCAGGAACAAGTGCGCTGTTCCCGTGGCGGCGTGTCCTGATCGTTTCGGCGGTCGTGATCGCGGTGCTCGGGATCCTGACCGTCGGGTACGCCGTGCGGGAGAACACGAAGGACCTCGACGTCGCCCTCTCCGGCCACGTCAGTGCTGCCGGGGTGCCGTGGACGGATGGTGGAGTCGCGACGTTGGTGTTCCCGGAGTCGCACCGTCCGCCACGGCGGGACAACTTGACCCTGGTCGTGTCCCTCCGCAACGTCCGAGATTCCGGAGATTGCGAGAACACGGCGCTGCTCGACTTCATTCCCGTCCTCGACGGGAAAGAGGGGCAGGCGATCAGCGTTGCGCCGAGGACCGAGGTGACCCTCCCGCTCGGCGGCGCGCAAACCGCGGCGCAGGTCAAAGTGGTCGTCCACTACGAACCGGCGAACGCACCGTGCAAGGTGCTGATGCAGATTGACGAGGCGGTGCTCCATGATTAACTGGTCCGCGCGCGTGCTGAGATTGTCTGTCGTGCTGGTCGTCCTGCTCTCGGCGTGCACGTCCACCGAAGAGCCGTCGTTCCCGTCGGTCGTCAACGTTGGTTCTGCGCCGAGTTCGCCCGGGTGGGGGTTCAGGGACCACACCGGAACGCGCAGTGGGTTCGACCACGACCTGACCGAATGGTTGGGCAGTGAACTGAACTTCGATCCGGTCGAAGTCGACGTCGTGACCGAGAATCGTGAGAGGGATCTCAAGAACAACACGGTCTCGATGGTCATCGCCAACTACTCGATCTCCGACCACCGGCTCAAGCAGGTGGAGATCGTCGGACCGTACATGCGCACCCAGCAAGGTGTCATGGTGCGAAGCGAGGATGCGGGCCTGTACCGCTCGGTCGGTGACCTGCTGGGAAAGACGGTGTGCGTCACCAGCGGGTCGACCTCACTGGACCAGGTGAAGAACGACCTGGGGGTCAAGGTGACCATCGTGCAGAAGAAGGTCTACGAGGACTGCCGCCTGGCTTTGCACGCGGGCGACGTGGACGTGGTGTCGACGGACCAACTCCTGCTGTACGGCATGGCCAAGACGGACAACGGCGTGACGATCCCCGCCAACATCGTTTTCGGCAAGGAGGAGCGATACGGTGTCGGCTTGCCGCTGGGTGACAAGGTCAGGTGCGAACTGATCAAGGGGAAGCTGAGGAAGTTCATCGTCGACGGCTTGTGGGACAACTTCTTCAGGGGGAACCTGCCCAACGTCTCGCCCGACAGCCACAGGCCTGACCCGAATCGTCTGAGCGAGTGCCGTTCCGCTCCCTCGACCACTTAGCGGATCGGCGTGTCCCGGGCCGGCCGGCTGTGCGCCGCGGTCGGGAGCGGCTACTGCATGTTCGCGATGTGCTGGTGCGCGGGGGAGGCGGTGCACGAGTAGAACTGCAGCTTGTAGCCGCGACCGATCATCAGCAGCGTCGGCTCGTTGGCGGCCGGGAACCGCTGCGGGTCGGCTGCGGTGTCTTCGAACGGCCGCCAGCTCGTCTCGCCGCCCCACTCGGCGGAGTCGAGGGTGAGCAGCGGTCGGACGTCGGCGCCGCAGTCGGGGCAGGACATGGGGAAGGGGTCGGTGACGCTCCACGGCGCGTGTCCGCCGACCTTGCAGCCAGGGGCGACGGACAGGTCGAACTGGTAGTCCGGGCCCTCCCACGACTTGACCTGCTCGGCCAGGTCCTCGGGCAGGGAGAGCCGGGCCGGGTACTCCGTCACCTCCTCCGGGTCCAGTACGCACGGCTGCGGGAGGTAGTGCTCCTCGACCGCGGCCGGTCGTGGCGGGTCGGTCAGCGGATCCGTGACGTCGGCGGCGACCCGCCAGCGCAGCACCGTGCTCGGCAGGTAGCCGTCGTCCTCGTGGTCGAACGGGCACCACAGCACCTGCAGCAGGTCGGCGCCGTCCGGGCGGGGGAGACCGGGGACGTCGCGCGCGTGCAGCTGGGCCACCGGCACCATCGGCGTCGGTCCGTCCTGCGCGATCTCCGCGCCGGAGTCGACGCGGTCGACGACGACCTCTTCCTCCTCGGTCAGCAGGTCCGCGCCGTCGGGACGCGGTCGCGCCCACGCCTGCGCCAGGATCCGCCGCCGTGCCACCACGTCGGGCACGGTGGCGCCGTAGAGCGTGGGACCGGCGTGTTCGGCACAGGTCGGCCAAGGCTCCCCCGCGGGCCACAGCAACGGGCCGCCGATCGAGCTGTCCGCCGAGGTCGGTTCGCCGGGCCGGGGGTGCAGCCGCGTGGCGGTGCGCGCCAGCGGCGCCAGGCGGGGCAGGAGTGCCGCGACGTCGACCGGACGTGGCGGGGTCGTGCGGACCATGGCGGAGAGGGTATCCGCGCCCGCGGTCCCATGTCCGCGCCACCGCGACGAAGGGCCTCGTGAGTTCGGCATCGAGGTCCGCGGCGAGGGTGGCAGACTTGATCGTCGTGGTCGCGGACGACACGGTCACGGAGGTCGGGCTGCACCAGGTGCGAGCCGAGGCCTGCGGGTGAACAACCGGACGGGGAGCCGATGATCGACCACGACCTGCGGCGGGAGGCGGAGACCGAGCTGCGGCACCGCATCCTGCCGTTCTGGCTCGGCCTGGTGGACCACCAGCACGGCGGCGTGCACGGGTACGTCGACGCGGACTTGGTGGTGCACCACACGGCCGACAAGGGCGCGGTCATGGCGTGCCGGTTCCTGTGGACCTTCTCCGCCGCCTACCGCGCGTTCGGCGACCTGTCGTACCTGGCCGCCGCACGTGACATGTACCGGTTCGTGACCGGCCGCCTCGTCGACCCCGTGCACGGCGGGGTGTTCTGGTCCGTGGACCACACCGGCGCGCCGGCGGACACCGACAAGCACGTCTACGCCCAGGCGTTCGCGCTCTACGCGTTGAGCGAGTACCACCGCGCGACCGGCGATCCGGGTGCGGCGGCGAGGGCGGCGGAGGTGTACGGGATCGTGACGGGTGTCGGTTTCGACCCGGCCAGGGGCGCCTACCGCGAGCAGTTCGACCGCGCTTGGACGCCGAAGCCCAACGCCCTGCTCGGTGAGGCGGAGCTGGCCGACGTCACGATGAACACCCACCTGCACGTGCTGGAGGCGTTGACCGCTTATCACGCGGTGGCGCCGTCGCCTGCCGTGGCCGGTCGGATCGCGGCACTGCTGGAGACGTTCCGCGACCGGTTCTACGACCCGCGCCGCCGTTCGCTGCGGGTGTTCCTGGACGCCGACTGGCGTGAGCTGGGCGAGGTGATGTCGTTCGGCCACGACGTCGAGGCGAGCTGGCTGATCGACGAGGCGTGCCGGGAGATCGGCGCGGACCTGCCGGACGCCGTGGTCGGACTGGCCGAGGGCACGGCGGAACGGGCGGTGCTCGCCGACGGCGCGGTCGCCAACGAGGCGGTCGCGGGCCGGGTCGACGCCACGCGGGTCTGGTGGGTGCAGGCGGAGGCGGTCGTGGGCTTCCTCAACGCGCACGAACGCACCGGTGACCGGTCGTTCCTCGAGTTGGCGCGCGGCACCTGGGACTACATCACCGCCAACGTGGTCGACCCCCGGCCGACCGGCGAGTGGCTGTACGCCCGGGACGCGGACAACGTGCCGCTGCGCAAGGAGGCGGCCGGTCCGTGGAAGTGCTGCTACCACAACGGACGCCTGTGCCTCCAGCTCGTGGAACGCCTACCGGTGCGACTCTCTTGAGCGAGTGCTCGACCTCGACCAGGACATCGACGCCTACCTGACGTCGTGGCACGTGCCCGAAACCGGTGGCCGGCGGGTCGTGATCACGCCGCGGCAGCTGTCGGCGCGCACGGCGGGCCTGACCTACAACTTGTTCCGCGGCTTCGGCAGCCACTACGCGGTGCTGGAACAGCTGCTCGAAGACGTCACCGGTGACGGGTTCGCCGACCTCGTGCGGACCACCGTCCTCGACCCGCTCGGCATGGCCGACAGCAGCTTCGACCAGGCGTTCCCGCCTGCACACGTGGCCCGGCACCCGGACGAGCGTCGCGGTGCTGACGAACAACGACGCTGCGAACGAGATCCTGTCGGCCCTCTTCGCCGCCGCCGAGAGCCGTTACGGCAGGCCGACCCCGGTGGAGCCGGTCGCCGTGACCGGGACCTACGAGCTGCGCGGCGGCTACCTGATCCACGTGGAGGACACCGACGGACGCCTCACCGTGACCGTTTCGGGCCAAACTCCGCTGCCGCTGGAGGCGTTGCCCGGCGGTCGGTTGCCGACCGACTGAGGGCAGCGCCGGGGCCCCCCGGGCGGGGGGGCGGCCGGCCCGCCCGCGGGGGTTCGGGGGGGGGGGGTGTGGGGGGGGGGAC
>NZ_JBEOVG010000129.1:0-21600 GCF_040295345.1 Actinosynnema sp. NPDC002837 | reverse complement strand
GTGGGGGGTCGGGGGGGGGGGTGGCCGGGGTGGGGTGGGTCGCGGTGGGCCGGGGGGGCCCCGCCCCCCCCCCCCCCACCCGCGCGGCGACCAGGGGAGGCCGCCGCCGTCCCGGTCGACGTCACCGCCGCCGGGTGGCGAACATCGACCGGTACACCGCCGTGATGACGAAGATCAGCGCGCCGACCATCGCCACCGTGATCGCGACGTTGGCCACGTCGGACACCTTGCCGCCGATGAAGTACTGCTTGATCAGGTTGGACCCGACGATCAGGACGACGTACACCCACCACGGGGCCCACCGACCGTCGTTCACCTTGCCCTCAGCCACTTGTCCTCCTTGTCGGGCGCGGGCACACCCTCAGCACAGTTCCTTGATTTTCGCGGCGCCCTCGGAGATGTCCTGGGCGTTGTCCGACAGCAGTTGCCGGGCCGCGGTCAACACCTTGGCGGTTTGCGACGACTCGTCCATGTTCCCGGCGATGTCGTCGATAACCGAAGCCAATGTCTTGGCCGATTCGCTCTTGCCGTCGGGACCCGCGGACACCCACCCGCTCGCCACGTGGCACAGCAAGGTCTTGCGACCTTCGTCGGTGTTGTCCGTCGAAGTCGGTTCGGCGGACGGTTGGCAGCCGCTCAGCGCGAAAGCCGACACCACCGCCAGTGCTACCGCCACGCTTTTCATGGTGACATCCGCTCCTCCCGGTGTGGTCGGCGGCCGGTGCGCCTGCCGTGACAACATCATCGCGAAGCGGACGCGCCCGCGGCATCGGCGGTCGGAGCGATCACGGGTCATCACTTCGGCCGATGCGAGCCGCGGTGGCGTGTGCTGTGATCGCGCGGTGCAGGCCGGACTCAGTCGCGTCGTCTCCGGGCTCCGGAAGTTGCCGGAGTGGCAGCACGACGCGCTCATCGTGATCAGCTCGTTGCTGGTCGGTTCGGTGTTGTTCGCCACCGGCCTGTACCCGTTGTTCCGGCTGGACGACAACATTCCGCTGTGGGTGCGGGTGCTGTTGTTCGGCGGCATCTGCGTGGTCGAGGCGTTCCGCCGGTTCGCGCCGGGCACGGCCCTCGCGGTGGGCACGGCGTTCCTGCTCGTGGACTGCGTCATCGGCGTCAGCACGCCCACCCTCGTCGTGTACGCCGACCTGCTCTACGCGGCCACGCTCTACGGCCCGCGCCGGCTCAGCCGCGACATGGTGCCGATCGCCGTGCTGACGTCGATCAGCACGATCACCGCGACCGTCCTGCTGGTGCCCGGCTGGCGCGCCACGGTGCTGGCCGCGTTCGCCGTGCTGCCGTTCCTGCTGATCCCGGTGTGGTGGGCGACGAACGTCCGGCAGCACCAGCGGATGGCCGAGGTGGAGCGGGCGAACGCCCGGCAGCTGGCCAAGATCGCGCAGCTGGACCGGACCGCCGCGGTCGCCGCCGAACGCGCGCACATGGCCCGTGACCTGCACGACGTGATCGCCGGGCACCTGTCCGCGATAGCCATCCAGGCCGAGGCCGCGCTGTCGTTGAAGGACGACGACCCGATGACGCGAGTGGTGCTCAAGTCCGTGCGCGAGAACAGCGTGAGCGCGTTGGACGAGATGCGTGCCATGATCAACCTGCTGCGCGCCGACGTCACCGACCCGGACGAGCCGACCGCGCCCGCGCGGCTGGCCCAGCTGTCCCGGCTCATCGAGTCGGCGCAGGCGGGCGGCATGAAGCTGGACGTGCGGGTGGAGTACGACGACACCGAGCCGTTGCCCGCCGCGGTCGACCTGACCGCGTACCGGATCGCGCAGGAGGCCCTGACCAACGCCATGAAGCACGCACCGCGCACGAACGTCGTCATGGAACTGCGCCGCACCGACACCGAGCTGGTGCTGGAAGTGGTCAACGAGCTGCGCGACGGCGGTGACGGCGGAGGGCTCGGCACGGGACTGCTGAACATGCGGGAGCGCACCGCGGCGGTCGGCGGCTCGCTCACCGCCGGGCCGTCCGACGGCGCGTGGAAGGTCCGCGCGGTGCTGCCGCTGCCCGGGGTGGAGCGGTGAGCATCAGGGTCCTGGTGGTGGACGACCACGCGGCCATCCGCGCCGGCCTCGTGCTGATCCTGGGCAACGCCGAGGGCATCGAGGTGGTCGGCGAGGCGGGTGACGGCGCGACCGCGATCAGCCAGGCGCGGGCGCTGCGGCCGGACGTGGTGCTGATGGACATCCGCATGCCCGGCCTGGACGGCATCGCCGCGACCAAGGCGCTGCACGGCGACAGCGTGGCCCAGGTGCTCGTGCTGACGACGTTCGACCTGGACGAGTACGTGTTCGCGGCGCTGCGCGCGGGCGCCGCGGGCTTCCTGCTGAAGTCCGTGGACGCGCCGCGGCTGGTGGAGGCGGTGCGGCTGGTCGCGGCGGGCGAGAACGTGCTCGGCCCGGAGATCACCCGCAAGCTGATCAAGGCCTACGCCGAGGCGCCGGTGAAGACCCAGCCGGTCGTCGACAGCCGGCTCGACCAGCTGACCGAGCGTGAGCTGGACGTCCTGCGCTGCCTCGGCCGCGGTCTGTCGAACGCCCAGATCGCGCACGAGCTGTTCATCAGCGGCGCGACGGCGAAGACCCACGTCTCCCGCATCCTGACGAAGCTGGAACTGCGCTCGCGCGTGCAGGCGGCGATCTACGCCCAGGAGAACGACCTGGTGTGACGCGGGGGACCACGCCTCGCCCTGCCGCGCCGGGCTTCACCTGGCCTCGCCGGGCCCCGTGTGGCTCCGTGAGGCCCCTGACCGGGTGAGGGCCTCCACCGGGCCTTACCAGCCGAGCGCGCCGCCGCCCGTGACGGGGATCGTCGCACCGGTCACGTACGTCGAGCCCGCGACCCAGCGCACCACCTCGGCGATCTCCTCCGGCCGCGCCAGCCGCCCCAGCGGCACCTGGTCGATCAGCGCCTGCCGCTGCTTTTCCGTCAGCACCGCGACCATGTCGGTGTCCACCGGGCCGGGCGCGACGACGTTGACCCGCACACCACGCCGCCCGTACTCCAGCGCCACCGACCGCGCGAACCCCTCCAACGCCGCCTTGGCCGCCGCGTAGTTCGCCTGACCGGGCGACCCGGCACGCGCCGACGCCGACGAGACCAGTACGATCGACCCCGCCCGCGCCTTCGCCATCGCGGGCAGCACCCGCTGCACCACCCGGAACGCGCCCAGCTGCGTCACCTCGATGATCTCCCGGTAGTGCTCCTCGGGCATCCGCGCGAGGAGCCCGTCGCGGGTCACGCCCGCGTTCAGCACGACCACCTCCGGCGCGCCCTGGTGCGCGGTGACCTCGGCGACGGCGTCGGCCACCCGGTCGGCGTCGGCCAGGTCCAGCTTTACCCCGAACACGCCCTCGACCGGCACGCCCGACCCGCGGTGCGTCCCCGCCACCCGGTCGCCCGCGCGCCGGAACTCCCGCGCCACCGCCTCGCCGATACCCCGGCTCGCGCCCACGACCAGCACCGACCGCGTCATGCGCGCACCTCCCCGAACGTGGCGAGAACGCGAAGCACTGTGCTGACCGACCCGCTCATGACGCCAGCTCCACGACCGCCTCGCCGCGCGCGACCGTGACGCCGTCGCCCCGGGTCGCCGTCACCTGGACCCGCGCGATCCCGGCCGCCACGTCGACCGACGCGACCTTCCCGCCGCACGTCACCCGCGCGCCGACCGGCGTCGGCGCGGTGAACCGGGCCTTGAACGACCGCAGCGCGCCCGCCGCCGGCCACGACGTGACCAGCCGACCCAGGTGCGCCATCACGAGCATCCCGTGCGCCACGACCCCGTCCAGCCCGCCCTGCCGCGCCGCGGCGTCGTCCAGGTGCACGGGATTGTCGTCGCCGGACGCGAGTGCGAATTCCCGAAGCCCCTCCCGGGTGATCGCGGGCACCTCGGTCACGGGCAGCCGGTCACCGACCGCGGGCGCGTTCACGCCGTCTCCCTTTCCTCGATCACGAGCACCTGCCGCAAATCCACCAGGTGTTCACCACCCCGGTGCACGGACGTCTCCTGCACGATGAACTCCAACCGCCCGCCCATCCGCCGGTAAACGTCGGCGACCACGCTCTCGAACCGCAACTCGTCACCGGCGTGCGCGTTCCCGTGATAGGTGAACGACTGCTCGGCGTGCAGCACGCGCAACGGGTCGAGCCCCATGTCGACCAACAGCTTCTCGCCACGCGCCTCGAGTTCCAACCCGAACAGCATCGTCGGCGGCAACACCAAGTCGGGATGACCGGCCGCGCGCGCCGCGTCGATGTCGACGTGCGCCGGGCCGTCCTCGCCGATGGCCCTCGCGAATGCGACGACCCGCGCCCGCGGCACCCGCAGCACAACGGGATCGAGCCGTTTCCCGACGAACCCCGGATCAATCATCGGCGAACCGTACCCGCGCGCGCCACCGCACCGCGAGGGCACGCGCGAATACCGCGACGGTTTACCGAAATCTATATTTCCGCTGTATTTTCCGGGGCTCTCACCGGTCCGCGCAGACGGCCCGTGGCACGAATGGTCGGCAGCACCTGCCCGGCGGGCGTCACGCCGGCCGCGCCGATGAACGACCGACCCGCCGACCACCGGTCGCACCGCACGGACGGCGCGGAACGACCCGGTCCACGCGCACCGGATCGTTCCGCCGGGTGTTCAGCCCGTCGCGGGAGATCCGTCGTCGGTGTCCGCGTCGGGGTACTCGTCGTGCCACCTCCACCACGAGTACGGCGGGGTCTGGGGGTAGCCCTCGGGCGAGTCCTCCCAGTCCTCCTGCCTGCCGAGCGCGGTCATGTCCAGGTAGCTGAACGTGCTGCCCAACGCCTCGTCGCCGCGTTCGTTGATGAAGTAGGTGCGGAACACGCGGTCGCCGTCGCGGATGAACGCGTTGGTGCCGTGCCACTCGTCGACGCCGAAGTCGACGTCGAACTCGTCGAGGATGGTGACCCAGGGCATCCGCCAGCCCATCCGCTCCTTCAACCGCCGGATGTCGGCCTGGGGCGCGCGCGAGGCGAGCACGAGGGTGGTGTCGCGGGCGTTGAGGTGGGAGAGGTGCCCGATCTGGTCGGCCGTCACCAGGGAGCAGCCTGGGCACGCGTGGTCGGGCCAGCCGTGCACGCCGGGCTCGAAGAACGCCCGGTAGACGATCAGCTGCCGGCGGCCCTCGAACAGGTCGAGCAGGCTCTTCCGGCCGCGCGGGGTGTCGAAGGCGTACTCCTTCTTCACCTCGAACCACGGCATCCGCCGACGGGCCGCGGCCATCGCGTCGCGTGCCCTGGTCAGCTCCTTCTCCTTCACCAGCAGCTCTTGGCGAGCTTGCTCCCACGCCGACGCGGACACGATCGGAGGGGTCTTCATCGTGAGCTCCACCTTCCACTTTCGGGTTGACGTGCTCGGGCCGCCCGCCGGGGTGGGCGGCCCGGGGCCGGGTCAGCCGGTGGGGTCGCGGTCGAGGTGGTCCTTCAGCGCGCCGAGCGGTCCGTCCCAGTCGCGTGCCAGCGCCGCCAGGTACTGCTGCGCCACCTGCATCGGGGCTGAGCGCAGGCGGAACCGCACCCGGCGCCGTTCGCCGGGCTCCGCCAGCACCAGGCCGGCGTCGGTCAGCAGGGCGAGGTGCTTCGCGATCGCCTGCCGGGTGACGGGCAGGCGATCGGCCAGGTCCGTGGCCGTGGCCGGGCCGCCCGCGGCCAGCGCCGCGAGGATGGCGCGCCGGGTCGGGTCGGACAGGGCGGTGAAGACCTGTTCGGCGACCGCTTCGACGTCGGGCGGCATCGGCGTCAGGCGGCTTCGAGGTAGTCGACCAGCTCTCCCAGCTCGCTCGTCCAGCCCTCGCTGTGCGCGTCGTGGCCCTTGCCGTGGCCGTCGTCCGGCAGCTGCGCGAACCCGCTCTCCACGACCTTGAGCCGCGTGCCGGCGCCGACCTCTTCCAGGGTGAACTCGACGTAGGTGCGGCGCGGGTCGTCCGCGGGCATGCCGAAGACCGGCCACGTGAAGGCGAACACGGTCGGCTCCTCCACCCGTTCCACCCGCAGTTCGACCGTCGGCCCGTCGGACCAGGTCACCCGCGCGGTGCCGCCCGGGCGCAGGTCGATCGTCGCCTCGTTGCCGAACCACGTGCCCAGTCCTTCGGCCGTGGTGATCGCCGCCCAGACCTTGGCCGGCGGCTGAGCGATCTCCACGACCCGCTCGATGTGATCGGGAAAACCCATGGCGGACGCCTCTCGTGAGTAGCAACCATTCGGTTGCGACTCTATCGCAACCAGTTGGTTGCGTCCATGGGAGGTCCCGATCGGGTGTCGCGGTCAGAGCCCCACGGTGAGGGCGCCGACGAGGGACAGCCGGGAGACGCCGGTGGTGGCGCAGCTGACGGGGTCGGGGTTCAGCGCGGTCAGCTGCGTCTTCGCCGGATGGGCGGCGAACGCGCCGGAGGTGATCGAGCCGAGCAGCACGATGACGATGTTCGCGCCGACCCGGCTGGACGTCCGGTTGTAGGAGTACGTGCTCGGCGCGACGGCCGGGTCGGTCCACGTGAACGTCCGCGTGCCGGCGCCCTGGTAGAACAGCGCGGTGCAGGTGTAGTCCGGCAGCGTGGCGACCTCGGTGTAGGAACCGGTGGTCGCGGAGGCGTCGGCGCAGTTGAAGAGCTGGCCCTCGACGGTGACGGTGACCGTCTTCGGCGTGTTGGTCACCGGTTCGCTGAAGGTCACCACTTCGTTGATCAGGCAGGCCTGTTCGACGGCAGCGTTCGCGGTCGGTGCCACGCCGGTCAACGTCGCCGCGGCGGCCAGGCAGACGGCGACGGCGGCCTTGCTCGCGTTCATCCGGGACCTCCCGATGTCTCGACGGCGGACACGGTGGTCATCGGCCACCGTTCGCTTTGCGTTACCAACCGTGTACCGAACGTGTGATCATGCCCCCTGCGCAGGAGCCGGTTCGCGAGTCTTTCGGGTGATATCGCGGCCGGGTTCGCATGACGGGCGGGTGGCGTGCCATCCCACTGCCGGAGGTGGCGCCATGGTCCGGGTGGGGACGTTCCTGCCTGCTCGCCCGGCCGACGGCGGCCCCGGCAACGGCGGGGTCATCCCGCCCGACGACCACGCGACCCTGATGGGGCTGCTGTCTGAACTGCCCGGTGTGGAGTTCGTGCACGGGCTGGACTTCCGGGACTCCTACATCCGCCGTGGCCGGGTCCACTGCGGTGACGTGTGCCTGAACGACCTGGACCTGTACCTCTGGTACGCCGACTTCGCGCGCAAGCCCGGCAGCTACGACCTCGACGCGTTGCTCACGGTGAAGCGCGACACCGCGGTCGTGCCCGACCCCGAGCGGATCGCGGTCGCGTTCGACAAGCACTGGTCGTACCTGGCGCTCGCCCGCGCCGGCGTCCCCGTCCCGGACAACGTGCTGGTCAGTCAGCGCAACCTGGACGCGGCGGCGCCCGTGATCGAGGAGTGGGGCCACGCCGTCCTCAAGCCGCGGCGTGGCTGCTTCGGCTGGGGAGTGCTGTTCGTCGACAACTTCACCACGCTCAGGGACGTCGTCGGCTACATCGACTCCGAGACCACCGAGGGGCGGGTCCGCGGCGTGCCGTCGTCGGGACCGGCCCGCAGCTACCTGCTCGAGCGCTTCTACCCCAACGACCCGGAGGACTGGCTGGGCGTCACCGTCGCGGAGCACGAGGTGGTGTACGGCTTCCGGAAGACCCCCGAACGCCACGTGCGGTGGAACGACTTCGCCTGGAAGGTCTACGACGCGGGACGCGGCGGCGGCGCCGTCGAACACCGGGAAGTGCCCGCCGCGCACGCCGCACTGGCGCTGCGGGCGCACCGGGCCTTCGGCCTGCCGCTGCTCGGCCTGGACGTCATCCGCCACGAAGGCGAACCGATCGTCGTGGACGTCAACACCGGTCCCGCGCTCTACCCGGACCTCTTCACGGCGGCGGGCCGGTCGCTGCCGCACGAACTGCTCCGCGTCCTCACCGCCGCGATCAGCCGGACCACCGGTCAGCCGACGGCGGCCAGCGGCATCAGGTAGACCAGCGCGTCGTCCACGCCGTTCAGGCACAGCACGTCGTGCGCCATGTCGTCGTAGAAGCCGCCGATCATGCCCAGCGACAGCCCCGACGAGGCGGCGACCAGCGCGAGGTTCTGCGCCAGGTGCCCCGCCTCCGTGAACGCCAGCCGCAGCGTCCGCAGGCCGTACACCTGCCGCAACGCGCCGACCCGCGTGTAGAGCGCCAGGATCGCCGGTGTCGTGGCCAGGTCCACCTGGGTCTCGCCGTCGCCGAAGTACATCGAGCTCGCCCGCACGTCTTCCACCGGCGGCGCGGCCGAGACGCGGACCAGCGTCCGCCGCACCTCGTCCACTTCGTACACCCCCGGCGCCAGCCCGGCGACCTGCCACGCCACCACCCGCAGCCGCGCGCTGTGCCGCGCGCCCGCGCTCGGGTACGGCCGGCGCCCGTCCGGGAGAGCGCCTTGCGCGGTCCACAGCAGGGTCGCGAGCTGCTCGGCGTCGAGCGAGCCGGACAACTCCGCGCCACGGGCGGTGCGCCGGGCCAGCAGCGCGTCGGCCAGGTCGCCGGTCGCGGGCGCGACCTCGGGCAGCGGCACGTCCGGCCACCACGGTGGCGTGGTCGGCGGCGAGTCCTCGACCACGAGCCCGCCCTGGTCCGGCACGCCCCAGTGGAACTTGCTGGCCGCCAGGTAGCGGCGGTCCGGCGCCGTCGCACCGTCCTCGCGGAACGGCGTGGGCCCGTCGGGGGCCTCGGCCGTCATCGCCACCAGCCGGCAGACCGTGCGCTCCTCCTCCGGGTCGACGCCGAGGCGGTTGCACAGCATGTGCAGCTGCGAGGCCCACGCGTAGCGCGGCAGGTCCGCCGCCCGCACCCGGTCCATCCAGTACGCCACCGCGCCCGTGGCGCCTGATCCGAGCCGGTCCCACCGGGCCGCGAGGTGGGCCGCGCGCGCCTCGTGCAGCTTCCGCGCGGCGACGTGGGAGCGCACCCCGGGCGGTGCGACGGGCTCGTGCGCCTGCCGCCACCCCGTCGCCAGGGAACGCAGCCACGACGCCGCCTCCACGCGGTCCAGCCCCAGCGCGATCGTGGTGGCCATCACCAGCTCCACGGCCGCGGTGAACCTCACCCCCGACGACCGCAGCACGGCGACCGCCACCTCGGTGCTGCGGCAGAACACGTCCTCGGCCACGGGCAGCGCCTCCGGTCCGCCGTACCGCTGGACCTCCGGCTCGTACGGCGTCTCCCGGACGTCGCCGTGCGGCAGCCAGTCGGGCGACGAGACCACCACCGGGTGGTCGGCCTCCGCCACCAGCGAGCGCAACCGGTCCGCCAGGTCGACGGTCGCGTCACGCGCGCGGACGCGCAGGTGCGGGCCCGCCTCCCAGTACCGCACGTAGAACCAGTCGGCGATCCGTCCCGCCGCGCGGTGCCCGTCCAGCTCCGGCGCGAGCACGTCGGTGATGAACGCGTCGACGTCCTGCACCGACCACGACAGCCGCACGTGCAGGCTGGTCCAGGTCATCACGCCTCCAGCGGGGTGAGGTCGTAGGTGAAGCCGGTGCCGCGCGAGCGCCCGACGAGCAGCAGGTAGAGCAGCGCGTGCGACGCGGGCGCGCCGACCATGGCCTCCAACGGGCCGTCGTCGGTGCTGCGCGCCGGCCGGCAGAACGCGCCGAAGGCCGCCGCGGCCGTGCCCACGTGCTGCGCCATGGCGCCGGCCGCGCGCAGCAGGGCGCGGTAGCCGTCCGGGCCGTCGGAGGCCACCGCGGCGGCCGGGTCGCCGGTCGTCACCAGCGCGAGGTTCATCGAGGCGACGTGGATCGTCCCGGGCGGGTGCCCGAACACCGGCCGCAACCCGGCCACCGCCGGTCCGGGCGACACCAGCCGCAGCCCGCCGTCCACGGCGTACCAGCCGTCGGCGACGCCCTCGACGTTGCGCACGGCCAGCCGGTGCCGCAGGTCGTTCCGCACGGGCGACCCGGCAGGCGGGTCGTCGAGCACTTCGACGACCGCCCGCAGCACGCTCTCGGGCAACGGCCGGGGATCGGCCGCGATGCCGCGCGGGCCCACCCCCGAACTGCGAAGCGGCACCGGAGCGGGCTCCGGCACCCCGTCGAACGTCAGCGTGACCGTCAGCCCCGAGACCCGAGCCACCAGGCCGAGCCGTGCCGCGTGCTCGACCAGCGCCGCCGCGACGTGCCCCACCTCCAACTCCGTGAGCACGTCGCCGAAGTCGCGGTAGCCGGGGGAGAGGCGGTCGCGCCGGCGGACCAGCTCGACCCGCACCGGCCCGTCGACCACCGGCGTCCCGTCGCCGACCAGCGCCCGCCGCACCGGGTCGAGCGTCCACCGCCCGTCCAGCACCAGGTCGACGGTGGCCGCGGCCCGTGCCGACGGGTACGCCCGGTGGTCGTTGTACTGGTTCCACGGCTCCCAGCGCAGCGGTGTCGCCACGTCGGCCAGCAGGCGCGCCAACGCCGGGCCGAAGCGTCCCCGCACCGCCGTCAGCGGCACGCGCGGTCCCCCCGGCGCGGCCGTGCGCGGCGATGCCCCGGGCTCGACCACCCGCCCCGGCCCGTGGGCGTACGCGGCGAGCAGCGCGTCGGCGTTCACGGGAACGGGTGGGGTAGCGGGGTACCGGCGAGGCGCAGTCGCGGCAGGCCGTGCGTGCGCCGGTTCAGCTCGCCGAACGTCATCGGCACGGCGCCGGGCACGATCACCTTCGCCGAGTGCAGGCCGAGCCGGTCGCGCACCACCGGGTCGCTCTGGTCGACCGCGATCACCTCCAGGTCCAAGGCCGCCCACTCGCGCACGTAGTGCTCCAGCAAGGCGTCCAGGTCGTCCCGCGGCACGTCCGGCACCTCCAGGTCGACCTCCGGGCCGGGCGTCAGGAAGTCGTACCGCTCGGCGGCTTCGGTCAGGCCGTTGACGTTGACGTGGTCGTCCATGGTCCGGATCAGCCGCGGTTCGCGCAGCAGGCTCCGCAGCCGGTCCACGTCGTAGTCGCCGGGCTCGACGCGGTAGCGCTTCGCGCCCGCCTCGACGTCCATCGCCACCTCGGCCGCCGCCGACCGCATCGCCGCGTCCGGGTCGAGCCCGGCCCCCGCGGCGAAGAACGCGTGCGGCTGCCGGGGGGAACGCGCCAGCGACAGCACCGACGGCACGCCCAGGTCGTTGGTGGCGTCGTAGAGCTCCAACTGGTAGCCGAGCTGTTCCAGCCGGTCCGCGATGTGCGCGGTGACGTCGTCGCGCACGCGCAGGCTCCGCAACGGCGTCCGCTGGTACCAGGCCATCAGGAACGCGTCCCGTTCGGCGACCTCGAACAACCCGTACAGCACCGCTTCGGTGAGGCTGTTGCCGGTGCCGCACCCGTTGGACGTCTCGTCCACGAACCGCGCGCCGTCGCCGTGACCCCAGTAGGCCACGTGCTCGGGCACCGCGACCGGCCGGCCGCGGGTGTACGACCAGCCGTGCACCCAGCGGGTCCGCACGTCCGGGTGGTACGGCACGACGTGCGGCGACTCGTGGTCGGGCAGGCCGAGTCGGGTCGGGTCGAGCGCGTGCTCGCCCAGCTCGGCGAACGACGCCTCCAGGACCGTGGTGACGCGCCGGGGCCGCAGGCCCGCGTGCCGTTCGACCGCTTCGTACAGCGCGACCCGTTCGGCCTCGGCGTAGTCGGCGGTGCGGCCGAACCCGGCCTGGCCGCCGCCCAGCTCGGCGCTGACCGCGGCCACGGTCAGGTCGCCGATGCGGTGCATCCCGCCGACCGGACCGTGCCGGAGGTCGAACAGCTCGCGCCGCAGCGCGTCGCCCCCGGTGAGCGGGTTCGGCCCCCGCAACGTGCCCGGCGCCACCGGGATCGGCTCGCGCACCACCGCCTCCGGCGCGTCCTCGGGCACCGGGCCGCACGTCGCGCAGCCGCCGGGCCGGGGCCGGACCCGGTGCTCGCCGACCGTCGCCAGATCGGTCCGCAACGCCAGCACCTTGTCGCGGTGGGCGTCCGGATCGGCCAGCACGCGCTCGACGAGCACCTCGATCAACGGCCGCAACGTCGAGGACGCCAAGCCACCCAACCGCATCCGCCGATCACCGCGCGGCACGGACGCGCCCAACGTGGCCAGTCTCGCGTCCTCGGCACAGCTCACGCACACGCCGTCCGACACGGGGCCGATGAGCACCAACGCCCCGTCGAACCGCACCGGCAACACCGGACCGCCCGCGCCGACGCCGTCCAGGTCGCCGATCGCGTAGTCGGCCAACTCCACCACCCGCACCGTCACCGCCCGGCCCCCGTCACCGCGAACCCCACCAACCCCGCCGCCTCCAGCACGGGTCCGAGGGGGACCGGCTTGACGTCCGCCGCGAGCGCCCTCAGGTCCTCCTGGAACGCCTCCTCGCCGTCGCGGAGCCCGTACGGCCAGTGCCAGTCGCGGTTCGTCCACGGCGCCGCGGCCCCGTCGGGCTCGACAACCGGCACCGCGCCGCAGAGCACGACGGGTTCGGCGACGCCGACCGGTGCGGCCTCGGCAGTGGTCGCGGCGGCCCTGGCCTGTGCCCGCCCGGCGGCGGCCATCGCGGCGAAGGCGACGGCGTCCGCCGGGTCCGCCTCGACCGCCCAGGACAGCTCCTCACCGCCCGCCCGCACCACCGCGCGGACCACCCGCGGGCCGAGCCTGGTCACCTCGACCTCGGCCGGCAGGGCGAACCGGAGCGTCACGGCCTTCCACCAACGCCGGGCGGTCGGGTCGGCGGCCCACTCCTCCTCGCCGACCGGTGTGCCGACGAGAGGCCGCACGGCCGTGCGCAGGGCCAACCCGAGCGCGTGCACCCGATCCGCGCCGAGCACCACACCCTCCGGCGCGAGCCCCCGTGCGGCCCGCAGCAGGGCGTCGAGCCGGGCGGCGTGCTCGGTCGTGCCGAAACCGATGGCGCCACCCGACGCGGCCAGCTTCACCGGCAACTGCGGCAGCTCACCCGGCAACGGCGTGGGCACCGGCCCCAGCTCCCGATCACCCAGGACCTCCACCAGCGCGCCGCTGGGCTCCCGCGGCCGGACCGCGGACAGCCACGGGTGGTACTCCGCGTGCAGCGGGTCGACCCGCGCGACCAGGACGGCCTGGTGCGGCGGCCCGGTCGGCGGCACGTCGCTCCACATGTCGACCACCTCGGTGGACGGGTCCGGCAGCCCGCCCAACGCGCACACGAGCCGGTGCGCCGCGGCCGACCCGACCAGCGCGGCCAACACCTCCGGCGGCGTCCCCGGCCCGCCCGCCAACCGCGCCGCCACCGCCGCCGCGTCGGCCTCGACGTCCGCGACCGCACCCGGCGCGACCACGAAGCCGACGTCGGCGGCACACCCGGCGGCGACGGCGTGCGGGCCGACGACCAGGAGCAACCCGATGCCGGGCCGGACGGGCGACACGTCCACCCCCGCGGCGACCAGCGCGCGGTGCGCGTGAGCGGCCAACACGCCCTCACCGGTCACCACGACCGTCGCCGACCGGAGCCGTCGCCACGCCTCGACCGGCGCCGGCGCGACGGATTCCAGCCAGCTCGCGATGTCCTCGGGCGGCGCGTCCCGACCCCACTGGGCAGGCACCTCCACCAGCATGTCGTGCTCGTGCAACTGCCCGATGAGCAGCTCCAACGCCCGTGCGACGGCCGGCGGCGCGTTCTCCGGCACGGCCAACGCCCCCGGCGGCACGCCCTCGGCCAGCGGACCGGCCAGGCGCTCCCAGATCGTCCACAAACCCCTGCCGCCGTCCAGGGAGAAGCTGGACCGCCACCCCCGCACGTGCAGGCCGGTCTCCGTCGGCGTCGCGTGCACGATCGGCCGCAGCCGCAGCAGGATCCCGCTCATCGGACCACCTTCGTCATCTGCGCCACGTGCTCCGACCAGTCGATCCCGGTGATCCGCTGCACCGCCCGCACGACCAGGCTCGCCGCCAGGTAGCGCTCGACGGGCGTCACGTCGCACACGGCCAGCAGTTGGTAGAGCATGTTGGTCCCGAAGCGGTAGACGGTCACCGGCCGCTGGTAGTCGGGGTGGTCGAAGTCGACCTCCCGCAACCGGTCGTGGTAGTCGCTGATCCGGTCGGTGTGGTCGCGGTGCCAGCGCCGGATCGCCTCGTCCTCGCCCATCTCCACCGCGCGTTCGCCGAGGTGCGCCGAGTACGCGGTGGGCAGTTCGCCGCGGTCGAACACCTCCTCGACCAACGCACGCGCGCCGTCCGTCCACGTCACCCACGGCGTCGCGACGGAGCCACCGGCCACCCCGCGCACGGTCTCCACCACCTGCTCGGCGTTGCGCTCCCACACCCCGTCGAACCGACCGCGCAGCACGCCGTCGGGATCGCCGTGCAGCAGGAAGCTCTCCAGGTGCGACAGGAACGAGTGGTAGCCGTTGACCAGGCCGGCCGGGAACCGGCTCGCGTGCGCCGTCATCGCCACCACGGCCAGCAGCACGCGCGACCGGCTCGTGCCGTCCACGGCCACCGCGTCCCGGATCGCGGGCACGCCCAGCCGCAGGCACCGGGTGCGCAGGTCGACCAGCACGTCGGAGAGCAGCAGTCGCCGCAGGGCCGTGAGGTCCGTCGGCTCGACGACCACGGTGTTGTCCGGGTGGATCGGCTCGTACGGCGGCGGCACGAGCTCGGCGATCCCGTTCTGCCGGGCCTGCGCGAGCAGTGCGGAGTGATCAGTCTCCACAGTGGACGGATGAGCGGCGAGGTGCGCGCGCAGCCGTGACGCGACCGCTTCGGCCGCCTCGTCCGGCCCGTCCAACCGCACCCGCACGTGCGGCCCGTGCAACCAGTGCCGCTCCACGTGCCCGGTCGCGCCGGAGCGCTCCGCCTCGGCGAGCGCGGGCAGGACGGCCTCGCGGAGCAACGGCGCCTTCACCGGGTCGTGGTAGTAGCAGACGACGTCGGTCACGAGGCCCTCCAGTACGTTTCCGCGATCAGTTCGACCACCCGGCCGCCACCGGCGCCGGGCACGGGCAGCGCCTCGGCCAGCCGCACGCCGTCCGGGAACCGCGCCAGCAGGCGCGGCAGGCAGCGCAGGTGCAGCGGGTCTCCCAGGTCGGCGTACTGCGGTTTGCCCGCCGTGAGCGCGTGCCGGTAGGCGTCGGCCGACACCGGCGCCCGGTCCGGTCCGACGAAGACGTGCTCCGGCAGCCCGTGCCGGGCGCGCAACCGGGCCACGTCCAGCGCCGCCCGTTCCTCCGCGCCGATGGACGGCGGCACGGCGAAGTCCCAGGAACGGCGCGCCAGCACGACGTCCCCGTAGGTCAGGCGACCCCGGGCGGTCACCCCGCCGTCGGTGGTGGCGGCACGCAGCCCGTCGAGGTCGACCCACCCGCAGGCGAGGTCGGAGTACAGCGGCACCTGCCGGTCCGGCAGCGCCAGCGGGATCAGGAAACCCAGGTACAGCACGTCCAGCGGGACGCCGCGGTGCGTCAGCCGCACCTCGTCGGTCACGGGGTCGTGCCGCACGTCCAGCTCGTCCGCCGCGAGGTCGGCCCACCGGGCGTCCTCGCCGACCTCGCGCGCGCCGAGCAACGGGTGCAGGTTGGCGTTGAAGCCCTGCACCGGCCGGAACTGCACGGGATCGGTGGTGTGGCGGCGCACCTGGCGGGTCACCGCGTCGCGCGCGCCGGGCAGCAGGTCGAGGAAGCGGCTGGTGAACTTGCCGAACCCGGCGTAGACGTGGTTGACGACGAGCCGGCCGTCGTGGGTCGGCTGGGCGAAGAAGCCGTACGAGCCGGTGCGCCGGGTCGCCCACGCGGGCAGCAGGTCCGCGGCGGAGGCCAGCACGTCGTCGGTGACCACGCCGTCGTGCACCTGACCGGCCAGCTTGTCGCGGGTCTCGACGACCGCGCGCACGTCCGGGTCGTCCAGGGCGTCGGTGTCCATGGACTCCTGCCACGCCTGCGACAGCGGCCCGGAGCAGTCGGCGAGGGTCGCGACGCCACCCTCCCCGAACCGCTCCACGAACCTGGTCCGGATCAGCCGGCGCAGCAGCACGTGCTGGTCGAACGCCACCAGCAGCGGCGTCAGCCGGGTCAACGCGGGCGCCGCGCCCGGCGGCACGGGCACCGGTTCGGGCAGCACCACGTCCTCGACCACCGGCGTCACGCCGGTCAGGTCCGCGCCGACCCGTTCGCCGAGCTCGCGCCAGCCGGCCGTGAGGTCCGCGAGCACGGCCGCGCGGTCCGGCGGTCCGGCGGCGGCGAACGCGGCGGTGGCCGCGGCCAGCGCGGTCAGCCGGCGGGCGGTGTCGCCGTCGGTCGGCGCCAGCCGGGAGGCCAGCGAGCCCACCGCGTCGGGGTCCTGCGGGTGGATCGGGGAGACCGGCACCAGCAGCCCGAGGTCCAGGGTCTTGGCCACGAACGCGCGTGCCGTGCGGTCCGCGTCCGGCCCGGTCAGCTTCGCCGCCAAGGCCGCCGCGATCCGGTCCACCGGCAGCCCGTCCGGACCCGCCTCCCGCACCACCTCGACCACGAACCGCAGCGGTCGGGTCGCCGCGACGTCCACTTCCTCCTCGAGGACCACCGCCGCACGCCCGACGCCCTCGACGGGGACGTCCCGGCGGAACACCAGGCGTCCGTCGCGCTCCCGCAACGCGGGCGCGAGCCGGTGCGGCAGCCCCGGTCCCAGCGCGTCGACCAACCTCGTCACGAGCAGGCGGTGCACGGCCGGGTGCGACACCGGCTCCGCCGCCGGCCACGGCCCCTCGCCCCACACGCCCCAGCCGACGTGCGTGTACCAGGACAGGGGACTGGTCTTGGACGTCGCCCGCAACGCGTACCGCAGCACGGTCGGTTCCGCCTTGCGCGCCTTGCGATCGGGCTCGCCCCGGCCGCGCGCGGTGCGGTCCAGGCCGTGCAACAGGTCCGGTCCGGTCAGCACGCTCGCCCGGCGCAGCGCGTCGGTCGCGCACACGTCCGCGAGCCACTCGCGTGACGCGGCCAGGTCGTGCGGCCACGCCGCCAGCGCCGCGTCCACCGCCCGTGCCAGCTCCTCGTGGGCCGCCAGCCACTGCGCCAGCAGCGGGACCCGTGCGGGCAAGGTGCCCCACGCCGCCGGGCGCGGGACGCGGCCGTTGTGCACGTCGCGGCGCAGCGGCAGCACGACCGCTCGGTGGAACGCGGGGGAGTGGCCGTCCGCGCTGTCGTGCAGCGCGTCGGCGAGGTCCGGCGCCAGCGCGGCGATCCGGGTCTCGGCCGCGACGACCGCGTCCAGGCTCGCCCGGAACTTCGATCCGACCGGCCGGGGGTGCGGCAGCGCGGCCACCCGGACCAGCGCGTACGGCGCGAGTTCGGTGGTGGTGCGGTCACTGGCCATCCGGTGCTCCCCGTGTGTGGGCCGGGAGCGCCCGCGCGCGGACGCCCCCGGCTCCGGCTCGACTCAGCCCAGCGTCGTCGGCAGCTGCGGCTGCTGGCAGCAGCAGCACGAGGTGCTGCTGCACGAGCACGCCGCCGCCGAGGCGCCGGTCTCCGGCAGCGCGACGGCGTCGCGCATCGCGGTCACGGCCAGGTCGCCGAGGTCGAGTTCCGAGTCGTCGAAGGTGAGGTCCATCGGTCACGTCCTTTCTGGGGGAGGTGCGGTGGGCGCCGGTCGGCGCGCCGCGTCGGTGGTGCCGGTCGACCCGCCCGGGAATGGTCCCCGGCCCCGTCGCGGCGACCGGAGCACCGCGCGCGTGGCGTTGCGGTACTCCGAATCGGGATCCTGCGGGGTCATCGGGTGCCTCTCCGCGGTGCGGGCGCCGAGCCGCACGCTTTCACCTGCCGGTATACGTCCGGTATGCGCTGCGGGGACCGATGGGTTCCGCCGGGTGGCTCCCCGCCGCCCACCCGCCGCCACGACCTACCGTGTGCGGTGACTGATAGGGGTTCGACGTGGGGAGATCCGGGGTGTCGACCTGTTCGACGTCGCTCGTGCAGCAGGAGATCGGCATCAGGCTGTTAGCCGGGCCCGCGGTGAGCGGGCCGGAGAAGACCGGGGTGGTGCCCGGAGGGGTGAAGTCGCGGACGTTGTTGGCCGCGTTGGCGTTGGACGCGGGTTCGGCCGTGTCGACCGAACGCCTGATGGACTACTTGTGGGAGTGGGAGCCGCCGCGCAGCGCGCTCAAGAACCTCCAGCTGTACGCCTCGCGGCTGCGCCGCTGCCTGGACGCCGCGAACGCGGGCTTCTCGCGCCTGCTGGTCCACGTCGGCCACGGCTACCGGCTGGACGTGCCACCCGAGGCGGTGGACGTGCTCAGCGCGGGCGGGCTGCTCCGCTGCGGCGTGGACTGCCTGCGGCGGGGCGATCCGCACGGCGCCGTCACCTCGCTGACCGCCGCGCTGTCGGGGTGGCCGGTCGACGGCCTCGCCGGGCTGGTGCCGTCCGGTCCGGCCACGGCGGTGGCGGCGTTGTGGCGGGAACGCCGGATCGCGGCCGTGGAACACCTGGCGACCGCCAAGGTCGCGCTCGGCGCGTGGGAGGAGGCGGTCGACCTCCTGGCGCCGCACGCGTCCGCCCACCCCACCCGGGAATCGTTGCAGGTACTGCTGATGCGCGCGTTGGCGCACCTGGGCGACCGCGTGGGCGCGATCGACACCTACCGCCGGCTGTGCCGGGTGCTGGACGCGGACCTGGGCATCCGGCCCGGCCGTGAGGCGCGTGCGGTGTTCGAGGGGTTGCTGAGCAACGCCTAGCGCCGGGTGCCCCCGGGCCGCGCGGTGATGGCGCCGGTGATCGTCTCCTTGATGGCTAGCGCGGCGCCGGACCGGGCCCACTCGGTGAAGTCGAACGGCCGCACGTCCAGCTCGATCAGGTCCGGGTCGTCCTCGTAGGTGTCCTCGATGCCGTCGTGCACCAGCGGGGACGACACCTCGTACAGCGGCAGCCCTTCGCCGGTGAGCAGCACCTTCTGCGGGTCGATGACGTTGGCGACGGTGCCGATGAGCACGCCGAGCGCGTAGCCCGCCTCGTCGAACACCTGCCGGGCCTGCGGGTCGCCGGCGCGGACCCGGTCGAGGGCCTCGTCGTAGGCGGGGTTGCCGGTCAGTCGCCGCAGGATCACGTGCGTGAGCAGGTAGCTGGAGATGCAGCCGCGCCGGCCGCAGCCGCACTGGGGGCCGCGCGCGTCGACCAGGGTGTGGCTGAAGTGGGGCGGCAGGCCGTGCGACCCGGCCACCAGCCTGCCGTCCACGATCAGCCCGGTGCCCACGCCCGCGCCGACGGTGATCACCGCCAGCGACCGCAGCCCCGCGCCGGGGCCGAACCAGTGCTGGGCGGCGGTGAGCGCCTGCACGTCGTTGTCCACCGCGGTGGGCACGCGGGTCGCGGCGGACACCGCCGCCTTGAGCGGGACGTCGGTCCAGCGCAGGAACTCGTCGCGGGCCACCAGGCCGTCGAGCACGATCCCGCCCAGGGTGACGCCGATGCCGGTGATGCCCGGGAACCGGCGCGCGACGGCGGCGATCTGGGCGACCACCTCGTCCGGGCCGCACGAGCGCAACGGCTCCTCGGCCGTGGCGACGGGGGTGGCGGTCAGGTCGGTGACCGTGGCGAAGAGCCGTTCGGCGGTCAGCTTCACGCCGAGGAACCGGTGGGCCGCGCCGCGCACGTGCAGCATCTCCGACGGGCGGCCGGCCGAGGCGCGCGGTCTCGTGTCGCCCTCGACCAGCAGTCCCTTCGCCACCAACGACCTGGTGACCCGGGTGAGGGTCGGCCGGGACAGGCGCAGCCGGTCGGCGATCTCGGCCCGCGACAGCGGCCCGTGGATCAGCACCTCCAGCAGGACGTCGCGCGTCACCTCGGGCAGCTTCGGCCAGGAGGAGGTGACGGAGCGGGTGGCGGCGTCGGACATCACCGCTCGAACATAGCGGCGTTCTGGGATCGCTCCCAGTCGTCGAACCATCGGATGATTACCCACCGCAATGTTGCGCTGGCCGGATCTTGACGTCTCGACCGCGTTGACCGTAGCTTGGTGGCATAAGTTCCGCTCAGAAACTAATGGCGTGGCCCATTGGGTGTCACTGAGCGAGAGCTTTCCTGGGAGCGCTCCCAGAGGCGTTGGAGCGCGGGAACGTCGACTCAATGAGGTGTCGAGGAGCCATGAGAAGCAGAATCGCCCTGATCGCAGCCGCGCTGCTGGTCGTCGCGGGCGTCGGGCTGACGGTGTTGCCGCAGGCCCAGGCCGCGGTCGGCCTGCACGTCAGCGGCAGGAAGATCGTCGAGGCCAACGGGCAGCCGTTCGTGATGCGCGGCGTCAACCACCCGCACGTCTGGTACACCGGTCGGACGAGCTCGTTCGCCGACGTGAAGGCGTTGGGCGCCAACACGGTCCGGGTCGTGCTGGGCACCGGCAAGCGGTGGGGTCCGTCGACGGACACGGCGGCCGTCATCGACCTGTGCAAGCGGAACCGGATGATCTGCGTGCTGGAGGTGCACGACACCACCGGTTACGGCGAGGAAGCCGCGGCGGCGTCGCTGGACGAGGCGGCGAACTACTGGATCAGCCAGAAGGACAACCTGGTCGGCCAGGAGGACTACGTCGTCATCAACATCGGCAACGAGCCGATCGGCAACGTCGACGCCGCGCAGTGGACCGACGCGACCACCGCCGCGATCAAGAAGCTGCGCGCCAACGGCTTCCGGCACCTGCTCATGGTCGACGGGCCGAACTGGGGCCAGGACTGGCAGTACGTGATGCGGGACAACGCCCAGAAGGTCCTCGACGCCGACAGCGCGCGCAACACCGTGCTGTCCATCCACATGTACTCGGTGTTCAACACCGCCTCCGCCATCACCGACTACCTCGACCGCTTCCAGGCCAACGGGTGGCCGCTGGTCATCGGCGAGTTCGGGTGGAGGTTCGCCGCGAACGAGGTCGACCACGAGACGATCCTGAGCGAGTCGCAGAAGCGGGGCCTCGGCTACCTGGCCTGGTCGTGGAGCGGCAACAGCGACCCGATCCTGGACATGGCCACCGACTTCGACCCGGCTCGCCTCACCACGTGGGGTCAGCGCATCTTCAACGGGGCCAACGGGATCAAGGCCACGGCGAAGGAAGCGTCGATCTTCGGCGGCACCACCACGACCACCACGACGAAGACCACTGCGACCACTACTACTACGCCGGGTGGCGGGCTCGCCTGCACCGCCACGTACACGGTCACCAACCAGTGGCCGGGCGGCTTCCAGGGCGAGGTCCGGGTCACGGCGGGCACGTCGGCGATCAAGGGCTGGACCGTCACCTGGACGTTCGCCGACGGGCAGAGGGTCACCAACGCCTGGAACGCCGCGGTGACCAGCAGCGGGTCGACCGTGACGGCCCGCAACGCGAGCTACAACGGCAGCCTCGGCGCGGGCGCGAGCGCCTCGTTCGGGTTCACGGCCTCGTCGGGCGGCGCGAACAGCGCGCCGACGGCGTCCTGCACCGCGAGCTGACCCTTCGACCTGCCGGGTGCGCGGACGTGCCCGCGCCCCCCCCCCCCCCCGGGGACGACCGGCCGCAACACAGGGGGAAGAACCCCAGAAAAAACAAAAAACACCCAACAAAAACCGGTTTTGGGGTTTGTGGAGAGGAG